>CAYQMO010000051.1:0-19452 GCA_964418315.1 uncultured Geobacter sp.
AACCTTTATTTAACAGGGATAAAAAGGATAACGACGGATAACGTCAAAAACAAAAATATTTTATATGGCGAGACCAAGAGGGGGATGGGCGTATGAAGCGGTTGAGTATGCATATAAAAGATATAAAAGGTTTTTTCCCAGCTCTTCGTACAGGGCTTGTTTTTTTTGTTGCGGTACTGCCGCTCATCTTGCCGATGTACGCAGTCGAGGCACTGTCAGCTCCATCCGGCGGCATGGACTTCGATATACCAACTGCCGAATTGAGCAGGGCAAAAAAAGGTTCTGCGGCAGGCGAAGCGGGATTTGATATACCTGTGAATGAATTGAAGGAGACCAAGGCAAAACCTGTGGCAAGCAGAACCAAAAAAAAGAAAAGGAGCGTTGCCAAAGCTTCAGGATCAGAAACTGCTGCGACAGCGCCGACTCAATCCTCCGATCAGGCTAAATCTCCCGTGAGTGTGACTGCAGACGTCGCTCCGGTTTCGGAGTCTCAAAATTTACCGCTTCAGCCTGAGCCTATGCAGCCATTCCGGGTTTTCAATGTTCCCTACAGTTTTGTGGTTACCGGCAAGAGCACTGTCATCAGAGCGGTTATCTATCGGGAGGCGAATGATCTGCAGGCGGTTAATTGCAAAATCCGCTCAACCGATTCCGGGGCGATGTCTGTAGTAAAGATGGCAAAAGTGGAAGGTTCCCGCTTCACATACATGGCAATCCTTCCTGAAGTTCCGGGGGATGCCGCTTCGCTCCGCTACCGGGTCGTTGCTGTTGACTCGTCAGACAGGGAATCAGCCAGTCCTGAATTTGCGACACCGGTAAAATTTTCACCACTGGTGCCTGGCTGGCAGTTTTAACAAATATCATATCTTATGGGCGGGCAGAGACAGTGACAAACCAAATTGATGAACATACGGCTGAAACTCCGGGAGTGATGGACTGGAGCGTTCTTGACGGTCTTAAAGCGATGCAGAGAGCGGGAAGGCCGGATATTCGCAAAACTTTGATGACCTCATATCTCGGCTCAATACCGGCACTAATGGAGGGAGCTAAAGCAGCGTTAAGCGCAGCAGATGGCAATGCCTTGAGAAATACGGCACATTCAATGAAATCAAGCAGCAGGGCAATCGGCGCCATGCTCTTTGGCAACACCTGTGCGGAGCTTGAGTTGCTTGGCAAAAACAATGCCCTTGAAGCGGCTCCGTCGCTCCTGGGTCGAGCGGAAAAAGAACTCGCTGAAACGTGCGCCGCTCTGCGCACAGCACTTGAATCCGGAGAATGAGAACTTACCGCATGCGCCAGATTTTAAGTCAAATCCCCCTCAATCCCCCTTTAATAAGGGGGAGGCTTTGAGTCCCCCCTTCAGAAAGGGGGAGGCTTTGAGTCCCCCCCTTCAGAAAGGGGGGTTAGGGGGGATTTGCTTTTGACTGCAACAAAACAGCAATCATCCCAACCCAGAAAATAAGCAACGAAAGGAGCCGAGTATGAATTCAGTACTGGTACAACTCAGAAGAAGAATCTGTCTTCTGAGCCTTGTTTTGAGTTGTCTCCTGGCCGGAGCGGTCTCGGCTTACGCAGCAGATGCTGTTATTTCCCCGTCAATTTCATCCAGTAATACCCCCCTCACCCTGCAACAATGCATAGATATCGCACTGCAAAAAAATCTTTTTCGAACTACCTCCCGCTACAGCATCGAAATCGCCGAGGCGCAGCACCAACAGGCGCTCTCAGGCTACTGGCCCCAAATCGGTGCCAAGGCCAATTATTCGATCATGGATCAGGAGCCTAATTTTATCTTCCCGACGCAGTCCATATCAATGCCGCAGGGAACCGCCCTGTTAATGCAGGTGACAAATCCTGCCGCCCCCGGAGGCTCGGTGCAGGTTCCTCTCGCCACTCTCCCGGTTCCGGAACAGAACGTCAAGCTGATGGACAGACGCAATTTTACCGCTTCACTCAACGCGACCCTGCCGCTCTACACTGGTGGCCAGGTCGGGGCTCTGGTGCGCCAGGCCGAACAGGGGATGAAAGCGGCAAAAGAGGAGGCCCGCCGCACTGATCTGCAGGTGGTGTACGATACCACCCGTTATTACTACGGCGCGGTATTGGCTCGCGAACTTGTTCAGATCGCAAGGGATGCGCTAACGCGAATGCAGGTGACGCTGGATCTGACCGAGAATCTGTATACCAAGGGTTCCGGCAAGGTAAAAAAGACCGATTTCCTGCGCAACAAGACAGTCGTGGAGTGGCTCAGATCCGCTGTCTCTTCTCTGGAGGGGAATGAGCAACTGGCTAAGGCCGCGCTGACCAATTCAATGGGTCTTGAATGGCAGAGTCCAGTGGAACCGGCGGCTGAGCCGCTGCCTTTCATGGCGTCCAGAGCGGAGTTACCCGATCTGGTGAATGGAGCATACCGGTTCAATCCTGACTGGGCACGCCTTGATGCTGGGCTGGCAGCCGCCGAGGCCAAAATCGAAGAAGCAAAAAGCGGACATCTGCCGAAGGTCGGACTGTTCGGCAGCCTGACTGGCATCGTCAATTCATACGACAAGGGTATTGTCACCCCGGATAATAAAAATTCATGGATGGTCGGCATCGGCATGGAGCTCCCTCTATTCAACGGTATGCGGACGACCGGCGAGGTGCGCGAAGCGAGGGCGCGCCTCGAAAAACTGAAACAGCAGCAGTTCCTTCTCAAAGAGGGGATAGCCCTTCAGGTCAAGCATATCTTCATCCAACTGAAAACGGCGCAGCAGCAGAAGGCCTCCACAGAAGCGGCTGCCTCCTCGTCCGAGGAGAACCGCTCATTAAACGAACGCGCCTACCAGGAAGAGCTGGTGGAAACCAAGGATGTCATTGAGGCGCAACTGATGGAGTCGCTGATGAAAGCTCAGTATCAGAAAGCGCTCTACGATAACCTTGATGCACGGGCTAGCATGGATTTTGTCGTCGGCAGGCAGATAACGGAAATTATCTCGGCAGCTCCGTCACGTTAGAAACCGCATGTCCGGAAAGGTGCCAATAATCAGGATTTTTTTCTGCGCGTTTGCCCTGCTGATACTCTTTTGTGCCGTCCAGACATTTGCCGTTGCGACCGAAGATGTTATTGACAAGGTAAGACTCGGCTTTTCCAGTAACGCCTTTGTAAACATTCCGAAAAATGACATGAAAATTGCGGTTCAGGTTTTATCCAAAAAGGTGGCCGGTAAAACCTTTGGCTCTGTGGATTCGCGCATTTATGACTCAATAAATGAGATCGAGAATGATCTGAAGGCAAAGAAGCTGGATGGCCTGGCGATAACTCCGGATGAATATATCCACCTGAGACAGCGCTCCCCTGTTGAACCCGCAATGCTGACTGTCGCCGGAAGCAGTCATGAGATTGAACTGCTGCTCCTTGTCAGAAAAGACAGCGGCATTAACTCTGTTGAAGATCTGAAAGGGCGGGTTATTACGCTGCCGATGCGAAATGCCCAGTATGGCGCTATCTATCGAATCTGGGTGGAAACGCTGGTGATGAAGGCGGGGGGCGCAATAGAGACCTTTTTTTCACTGATTAATGAAGCCGATTCCGTCAGCAAGGCTATCATGCCTGTTTTTTTCAGAAAGGTTGCCGCCTGTGTCGTAACGAAGCAGGCATTTGAAGTTTCATCCGAGCTGAATCCGCAACTTTCCCGAGAGCTTAAGGTTATCAGGCAGATAGGGGGTTTGGCAGGCGGAGTCATTGTGTTCCGCAAAGACCTCTCTGACGCGAGCAAACAGAAGATGAGGCAGGGGCTGCTGGATCTGGAAAAAGATCAGGAGGGGAGGCAGTTGCTCATGCTGTTTCATCTGAAGGGTCTGGCTCCGTTTCAGCCGGAATATATGAAGAGTACGGAAATGCTCTATGCCGAACACGCCAGGCTGATTGCACGTAGACGCTGAGGAATCGTTACATGAAGCAGTTCCGACAAATTTTTTCTGCTCTACTGCTCGTTCTGCTGCTCCTGCAGCAGATCGCTTCCGGCGCAGCAGAGAAAGATGACGGTACGCGAACTTTGTTCCGTACCGGTTTTATACAACACGCAATTTTCAATTCTGATCCCCGTGATGCCAAGGCAGTTCTGGAAGTGCATAGCCGCGAAATTTCCCGCCAGATCGGCGAAGACCTGAATATCAAGGTGATCCTGTTTCCGGAAATGGACGCCATGACCAGCGCCCTGCGCAAAGGTGAACTGGAGTTGGCTGCCATGCCGAGTGTTGACTTCCTCCGTCTCCGAAAAACGGTTCCCCTGATCCCTTCCTTTGTCGGGCAAAACAGCAAGGGGCCGGGGATCACGTATGTAGTCATAGCCAGAAAAGATGGCGGCTTTAGATCATTTTCAGACTTGAAGGGGAAATCCATAATGATCCCTGCCGTTACAAAATATGAGTCCAGTCAGATCTGGCTTGAAGTCCTCGTGATGAAGGCGGAGAAAGGGATCTATGACACCTTTTTCGGCCACATAAAAGAGACTCCCAAATTAGCCAATGCCATCATGGGTGTCTTTTTCAAGCAGGCTGACGCCGCCCTGGTCACCCGCACAGGTTTCAACACAAGCAATCCCCAGTTGGCCGCACAATTGACCGTTCTGAGCGAGTCACCCAATCTGAGCGATGCTGTTGTCTGCCTGATTCCGGGCACATCGGAAAAATTCCGCACCAAAATTTATAATGCCATGCTTCAACTTAACGAAACCAAAAGCGGCAAACAGATTTACACCATCTTTCAGACCAACGGCATAACCCCTTTTAAGGAAGAATATCTTGATGGCCTGGAAAATCTGATCGGCGAACACAGACGCCTGAAGGCAAAATCGGCGGGCAGGAAATGACTTTATGAAGCAAACCAGCATTTTTGCACGTCTGGAACGCTCAAAGCTCGCAACGCTCTGGCCGAGGCGAATTGCCACCCGAATGACTCTGATAGTGTCGGTGCTGATTATTATTACACTCGCTCTATTTGTCATTATCAACATGCCGTCTCAGCGAAAGGCGATTCTTGAGGCGATGAAATCGGAAGCCAGAACCACCGCCACTTCAATCGCACAGGTCACGTCAGCATCTGTTATTGCCGAAGACTTTGCCACTGTTATTGAACACTGCCTGCGGGTCGTCAAAGAGAGCCCGTCAGTCTTCTTTGTTGTCATAACCCGCAACGACGGTTTTTCCCTGATCTTCACGAAAAGCGGCTGGAAACAGACGACACTGGATGGAGAATGGATACCGACCGGCAGCAGGGAAGCCCGGAGCGACATCCATAAAGACGAGATTTCAACTACCGAAGTATTTCACTACTCATTCCCATTCCAGTATTCCAGTATAGATTGGGGGTGGATCCACATTGGGCTTTCCCTCGATACGTTCAATGAAAATGTAAAAGCCATGTATCTTCGTACCCTCGTCCTCGCAATAATCTGTCTGGCCGTCGGGTGCGGCGTGGCGCCTCTTTTCGCCCGCAGGCTCACCAATCCGATCTCTCTACTCGTCAACACGACCGAATTGGTTGCAGAAGGTGATCTGGACATACAAGTCAATATTAAAACCGGCGATGAACTGGAATTTCTGGGGCATGCGTTCAATATGATGACCGAGAAACTGCAGCACTCGCAGGCTGTAATTCTTGCCGCCAAGAATCACGCTGAAGCGGCCAACAGGGCGAAATCCCAGTTCCTGGCCAACATGAGTCATGAAATCCGCACCCCCATGAACGGTGTTATGGGGCTGCTGGGGCTGTTAAAGGAGTCGCCTTTGAGCGACGAGCAGTTGAGAATGATCAACATGGCTCATGGCTCTGCCGAAAAGCTCCTTGATATTATTAACAATATTCTTGATTTTTCAAAGATTGAGGTAGGTAAACTCCAGTTACAGACGACATATTTCACACCGGGTGATCTGGTACGTGAGGTTATCGATATGTTCTGGATCAGGGTTAAGGATTCCAAGGTCAAACTCGTCTATTCTATTGATGGTGCTGTGCCTGAAGCGGCAATAGCGGATAACGTCAGAATCCGTCAGGTACTGATCAACCTGGTCGGCAACGCGCTAAAATTTACCGAAGAGGGTGAAATTTCTCTGAAGCTGACTCTTGCCGAAAAAAGAGTAGAGCAGTCGCTGCTCCGTTTTGAAATTCAGGATAGCGGCACCGGAATTGCGCCAGACAAACAACTGGCAGTTTTCGACCCCTTTGCACAGGCGGACAATTCAAGTTCGAGACGATACCAGGGAACCGGCCTTGGCCTGGCTATCTCCAAGGAGTTGGTGGAAGCCATGGGGGGGCAGATTGGTTTACAGAGTGAACTTGGCAAAGGGTCGCTCTTCTGGTTTACCATCCTGGTTCAGAATACTGAATTCATCCCTGTCAGCACCTCTCCTGATGACAGGGCAACGGAAAGTGGGCTGCGTCAAGAGAACGAGCAGATACCGAGAGTGCTTCTGGCGGAAGATAACATCGTTAATCAGGAACTGTGCCGTATGGTGCTTGAATCGCTTAATTGTGATGTTGACCTGGCCTGGAATGGTCGCGAGGCCGTGGAAGCGGCTTTCAAGCAGGATTATGACCTCATATTGATGGATTGTCAGATGCCTGAAATGGACGGTTATGAGGCTACCACAACCATCAGGCGGCTTGAAGCAGAGAGTCAGGGTGAAAAACGCCGCCGTTATATCGTCGCCCTGACTGCCAACGCCATGGACGGGGACAGGGAAATCTGCCTCGCTGCCGGCATGGACGACTATGTCATAAAACCGTTTAAACCCCAGCAGATCAAAACTCTTCTGGATCGCTGCTGCGGAACACCGCCAACTTGAAAAGGTAACTACTTATGGATCAGTCGAACACGATATTTTCCGGAAAGGTTTTGGTTGTCGATGATGACTTCGCTGTGCAGATCATTGCCGCTGAAACACTTGAGCAGGCCGGTTTCGAGGTGACCGTTGTTGATAGCGGGCTTAAAGGCATTAACATGGTCAACTCCTTCAACCCCGACATTATCCTGCTTGACCTGCTGATGCCAGGCATTGATGGTTTTCAAACCTGTAAGGAGATACGGGCTCTGGACTGCGGTGCCGATGTGCCGATCCTGATATTGACCGGGCTTGATGACCTGGATTCGATTACTACCGCCTACCAGTTGGGTGCAACCGACTTTGTCACAAAGCCGATCCAATGGCTGAGTCTGCCGCACCGTATTCAGTATCTGATCCGATCCAGCAGGGCTATTGCCAAACTTAAACAGGCTGACCAGGTTTTGCGCCTGGCCAAGGATCAGGCAGAAGCTGCCAACCACGCCAAAAGCGATTTTCTGGCGAATATGAGTCACGAAATCCGAACGCCGATGAATGGCGTCATAGGGATGGCCGACCTTATGGCGGATACGCTGTTGAACGAAGAGCAGCGGCAGTTCATGAATGCTATCCGCACCTCGGCCGATCATCTGATGGGGTTGATTAATGACATACTGGACTTCTCAAAGATAGAGGCCGGCAAGATTGAGTTGGACAAGGCGCCATTTCTACTGCGCACTTTCCTCGGCAATACACTCCGCTCGCTGGCCGGCAGGGCTGCCGAAAGAGGGTTGGAACTGACCGAGCATATTGATTCTGAAGTGCCGGATTCGCTGGAAGGCGATCCAAGTCGCTTGCGCCAGATACTCCTCAATCTGCTGACAAATGCCGTCAAATTCAGTCAAAACGGAGAAATACGTGTTCATGTGGCACTGGAACCGCATGATGGGAGTGATCTGATGCTCCGCTTTTCGGTGCGGGACAACGGCATCGGCATACCTGAAAACAAGCAGGCGCTGATTTTTGACTCTTTCACTCAGGCAGATGCTTCTACCAGCAAGAATTATGGCGGCACCGGGTTGGGACTTACCATCAGCCGACGGCTTGTGGAACTGATGGGTGGGCGGATCTGGGTCGAAAGTGCGCCTGGCGAAGGGAGCACCTTCAGTTTTACAACGATTCTGATTGAGCGGGAGCAGAGAGCAACCACCCGCCTCTTGTCTTTTGCAGGTCTGGGAGCAATGGTAGCCGGCGACAACCAGACCAACCGGCTTTATCTGCGTACCCTGCTATCCGACCTCGGTTTCACTGTAAGCGAATCTGACACAGTTGACGGCGCCCTGTTAAAACTTCGCTCTGACAGGGATGAAGCATGTTTGCCCGCACTGCTGGTAGCCGATCTCTCCGCTTTTGGCGCCGATAGCTGGGCCCTCATGCGGGCTCTCAAGCTTGAAGAAGGTTTTAAGACGGTTCGACGCCTCCTGATGACCAGTGTGGGGATACGAGGCGACGCCGCACTCTGCAGGGAACTGGATATTGACGGCTACCTTGTCAAGCCGCTGGTCAACGACGAGTTTGAAGAGTTATTGAGGCGCGTGCTCAGTACTGATGAGGGAGATCGCCGCGAGTATCGCCCTCTGACAAGACATCATCTTGACGAGGGTCATATCCGCTTGTCCCTGCTGGTAGTTGATGATATTGAAGTCAACCTGATGGTTTCCCGTGGCATGCTGGAGAGGATTGGACATGATGTGGTATGTGCCGGGAGCGGGCAGGAAGCGCTGGATCTTATGGAAAAACAGGAGTTTGACGCTGTCTTCATGGATGTCCAGATGCCGGAAATGGACGGACTTCAGGCCACGACCGCTATCCGGGCACGGGAATTGTCCTCAGGGGGGCGGAGGACGCCGATAATCGCCATTACCGCTTATGCATTGTCTGGAGACAGTGAACGCTGCCTTGCCGCCGGGATGGATGATTACATCAGCAAACCGATCAAACCGGAAAAACTGAGGGAGGTGCTCTCCACGATCTATAAGCGGGTTGAGGGGACTACTGTTGATCAAACGCTTCCGACCACCGGGGGGGAAAGCAGAAGTCCGCAAGATATTCGTATTCTGCTGGTCGATGACAACAGTATCAATCAACAGGTCGCACGAGGCAGACTACGTACTCTCGGCTACGAACCTGGCATCGCCTCAAATGGGCTTGAGGCGGTCAAAGCGCTGGAGCTTACTGATTATGATCTGGTGCTGATGGATTGCCACATGCCGGAGATGGACGGCTTTGAAGCGACCGGAGTGATCAGAGACCCCGCTTCAAAAGTGCTTAATCACGGCGTGCCGGTTATCGCCATGACCGCCAACGACTCAAAGAGTGACCGGGATCAATGCCTTGCGGCCGGCATGGATGATTTCCTGACCAAACCGGTAAAGGGTGATGCGCTGGCGGCGGTGCTGAAAAAGTGGGTGATGTCACCATTCCGTTGACACAACAGTATTGGCAGCCAATTTTATCATCCTGATGTACGAAGGATCTGCTTTTGACTGTTGTGAGGGAGGTGGAAATTGTTGATTTACCGTTTTTGTAGGGGCGAATGACATTCGCCCTGTTGGGATAACCGATAATAATGGGCTTCATTTATGATCCGAACAGGGCGTATGTCATACGCCCCTACGATAGATATACTCCGCACGGTTAATAATTGAGTTATTGTAGTTATTGTAGGTTGGGGTGAGGCACGAACCCCAACGGTTGTACCGATGCCAGCCGGAATGTTGGGGTTCACGATAAGGCCGTTCACCACCAACCTACCAGTCAATCCAAAAACGCAATTACAGGCCGTTTGCAGTAATAAACAGATAAACAGAGAAATGGAGATCATAATGCTATTTGACAGAGAACAACTGCTGGAAGACATTGGCGGAGATGACGAACTGGTACAAACAATAATGGATTCCGCGTCAGCGGAAATCCCTAAAGAGATTGAAAAATTAATAGCCTGCTGCACAGGCGGTGATACTGAGTCGATCCGTCTTAAAGCTCACGGCATCAAAAGTATTGCCGCAGATATTTACGCTTCAGATTTGCGGGAGTGCTGCGCAAATATCGAAGCTGCCGCAAAAGAGGGCGATCTTCAGCGTGCCTTGGCTCTGCTGCCGGAGCTGGAGCAGGTAGCAAGACTGACGGTTGATGTGTTGTCAGCCTGATAATTATGCAACCGAGGTATTCTGAATGAATCAGAGTAGAACTTTTTCATCGCGCTGCCGGTGGATGGCGGTTATTGCTATCGCCACTCTGTTCTGCTCCCGCTTTGCATGGTGCGAAGCTCTGGTGCTTGAGGCGCGAGCTGATTTAAGCGAACTCTCCATGGAACAGTTGATGCTGATTGAGGTGGAGAAAGTAGTTACCGCCTCCCGTTTTTCTCAGCAGGTTACCGAGGCACCGGCTTCCATGACCGTAATCACAGCGGAGGATATCCACAAATACGGGTACCGTACTCTGGCCGACATCCTCCGCTCGGTACCCGGCATGTATGTAACATACGACCGGAACTACAGCTACCTGGGCGTGCGGGGCTTCAGTCGTCCAGGAGACTACAACAGCCGCTTTCTGCTGATGATCGATGGCCACCGGATGAACGATAATATCTATGATACCGCTCAAATCGGCACCGAGTTTCCACTGGATGTAGACCTGATTGATCACGTTGAAGTAATGAGGGGGCCAGGCTCTTCTCTCTACGGCAGTAATGCCTTTTTCGGGGTAATCAATGTAATCACCTATAAAGCTGCCGATATTGGCAGGGAACTCTCTGTTTCCGGAGCCAGCTACAAAACCTGGAGCGGGCGGGCGAGCTACGGCGCTTCCCTTGATTCCGGCCTGAATATTATGATCTCCGGCACTGCCTACGACAGTGCCGGCAAAAACCTCTACTTCCCCGAATTTGCTGCAACGCCGAGCGGTGGCAACACCTATCATACCGATGACGACAGCAGTAAAAGCATTTATGCACGTCTATCCAACTCCAATTTTACCCTTACCGGGCTGTTCGCCAGTCGCGAGAAGGGAATTCCGACCGGGGCGTATCAAACGGTCTTCAATGACCCTGCCACCAGAACTACCGATGATCGTGGCTACCTGAACCTGGGATACCGGCGGGCGTACTCCGACTCGCTTGAGGTTTCGGCTCAGCTTTTCTACGATCACTACCGCTATGACGGAACATACATCACAGACAACGCTCCTGCCGCAAACACGACCAACCTTGACACCGATCTGGGAACCTCATTGGGTGCGGATACCGTCGTCACCTTTTCTCCTCTTCCGGAAAACAAGGTATCTCTAGGTTTTGAGTTCAGGCATAACATTGACCAGAACCAGAAAAATGTCACCGCCGATCCTTTTGCCGTAAATCTGGATGATAAACGCAACTCGGTCAACTGGGGGGGCTTCATCCAGGACGAATATCATATTCTGAAGCCGCTCCGTATCAATGTTGGGATCCGCTATGACAGCTATGACTCTTTCAGTGCGGTCAATCCGCGCGCCGCGCTGGTCTACTCTCCGGTGGAAACAACGGCATTGAAGCTGCTCTACAGCGAGGCTTTCCGCGCCCCGAATATATACGAACGCTATTACCAGGACGGAACCACGGCGATTGCAAATCCTGAGCTGAAACCAGAGAAAATCAGGACTGTCGACGCCATCTGGGAGCAGTATTTTCTGGATAATTATCGTTCGTCATTTGGCGGTTTTCTCTACCGGGTTACCGACCTGATAAGTCAGACAACGGATGCTGCCGGAATGTTGGTTTTTCGAAATATTGACAAGGCTGATGCGCTTGGTGTAGCGGCCAGTCTGGAGGGCTTCTGGAAGAGCGGTCTGAAAGGGAGGCTCAGCTATAACTGGCAACTGGCAACCGATAAGAGCAGCGGTGCGCAACTTAGCAACTCGCCCCGGCATCTTGCCAGGGCGAATATCAGCATCCCCCTTATAAGGCAAAAGCTTTTTGTTTCTCCGGAGTTGCAGTACAGCTCACCACGCATAACCCTGGACAGAAGCAGGACAAACGATCCGATACTGGCAAACCTGACTATCTTCTGCCGGGATATCGGTTTTAAAGGGGTTGAAGCCTCGGCAAGCATATACAACCTGTTTAACGTTCATGCTCAAGATGTCGCAGGAGAAGAACATGGACCGACGCTGCAGACAATTCGACAGGACGATATGTCCTTCCGCTTCAAACTATCATACCGGTTCTGAAAGGGCGTATGAAGCTCCGAACTCTCTATATGGCTTTATTTTTCATTATTGTTTCCGCTGAGTTAGCGGTTGCAGCGGAAGACGAATATAAAGTCAAAGCGGCCATGGTCTATAACTTCGCCAAGTTTGTCGAATGGCCTGTAAATTCATTTGGCAGCGACAACCGCATAACCTATTGTATAGCGGGAAAAAGTCCGCTCACCGGCGTTATGATGAAACTGCAGGGGAAGGTGGTAAAGGAGCGTACAGTTGTTATCCGAAATATCGAAAGCCCTGCCGATGTATTGGGTTGCCAGTTACTATTCATCGCACAGTCCGAGAAAGCCCGCTTATCATCCTATCTTCAGCAGTCAAATAATCACAATATCCTGACGGTAAGCGATCTGGAACTATTTGCCGAGTCTGGCGGGATGATCGGCCTGACTGAGGTAGAGAAAAAAATTCGCTTTGAAATTAACCAGGAAACAGCACAAAAACAGGGTCTGAAAATCAGCTCTCATCTCCTCAACCTGTCGAGAAAAACCAGATTATGATTCCGGTTCCCAGCACATTCAGGCATTTATCGATCAAACGTAAGCTGATGTTTTTCTTTATGCTGCTCATTTCTGTCGGCATAACGATCACCTCTTCCGCCTTCATGCTTAACCGCTTATACCAGTTCAACAAGAGCGCTCGCGAGGAGATCACAGCTCAGGCGCAGATCCTGGCGAAAAACACGGCCGCAGCATTGATGTTCCATGATGTCTCGGCGGCCAATGAAACCCTGACCGCACTCAAAGCCAATCCCAAAATTGTGGCTGCTCTGCTTTTCACTGCCGACAACAGACTTTTTGTCCACTATGTAGTGAACAAGGTGGAGAGCGGACGTCTGCACAGTGATATCACTCTCCCCCTGATTCCCGATTCCGATAAAACCGAACTTTTTACAGCTCTGCAAAAGGCTGCCAACAGGTTCAGCCTGCTGGAGATCAGGCCGCTGGCATCAGAGCCGGTTATGCTTGATAACGAACGGGTCGGAACCGTTATCATTCAGGCTGATCTGCATTACATGATCAGGGAGTTGCTCCTGGTCGTATCAATCATGGCCTGCGTTGCCGGAGTAACGTTCCTGGTCGCCTGGCTGCTTGCTTCCCGTTTCCAGAAGATTATCGCCGATCCGATAATCTCGCTTTCGGAGGTGATGGGCCAGGTATCTACCGAGAAAAACTATGCCTTGCGGGCAGTTAACGGCTCTTTCGACGAGATTGGTACCCTGATCAATTGTTTCAACGAAATGCTGCAGGAGATCCAGGAGCGCGACAAGAAAATATTTGATCAGCACCAGCAACTGCTGAGCGAAAAAAACAGCCATATACGCAAGCTGACGGCGGCGGTAGAGCAGAGTGCCAACTCGATTATCATTACGTCGCCTCAAGGTAGCATTGAATATGTAAATCCCTATTTTTGCACCACGACAGGCTATGAAGCAGAAGAGGTTATCGGCAGAAACCCCCGGTTTCTGAGCGCCGAAGTTGCCCCGCCGGAAAAGTATCGCGAACTGTGGCAGGCTGTTCTTCATGGCAGACAGTGGGAGGGAGAGTTCCTGAACAGGAAGAAAAACGGCGAGCTTTATTGGGAGCAGACGTGCATATCGCCGGTTATTGATGACCAGGGAGTCATAACCAGCCTGATAGGAATAAAAATAGACATTACCGAGCGCAAGGTAGCCGAGCGTAATTTGCTGGCAGCAAAAAACGCCGCAGAGGCTGCCACCCGTGCCAAGAGTGAATTCCTCGCCAATATGAGTCACGAAATCCGCACTCCGATGAACGGTGTGATAGGGATGTCGGATCTGCTGGCAGACACACCTCTGAACGAAGAGCAACAGCGATTTATGAACGCCATCAGAAGCTCGGCCGATCACCTGATGGGGCTTAT
Organism: uncultured Geobacter sp.; assembly: GCA_964418315.1. GTDB lineage: Bacteria > Desulfobacterota > Desulfuromonadia > Geobacterales > Pseudopelobacteraceae > JACRCG01. Next base: position 13,984 of record CAYQMO010000051.1, read on the forward strand.
CAACGATATTCTGGACTTCTCTAAGATCGAGGCCGGAAAGATCGAGCTCGACTCATCACCGTTTCTCCTGCGCCCCTTTATCGGCAATGCCCTCCGCTCAATGGCCGGCAAAGCTGCGGAAAGAAGCCTGGAGCTGACTGAAATGATTGATTCTGAGCTGCCTGATTCACTTGAGGGGGATCCGGGTCGCCTGCGTCAGATCCTCCTGAATCTGCTGTCGAATGCCATCAAATTCAGTAAGAACGGAGAGGTCAAGGTAGATGTCGGGCTGGAATCGCGTAATGATAACTATCTGACGATCCGTTTTTCAGTGCATGACCAGGGCATAGGCATTCCTGAAAACAAGCTGGAGATGGTTTTCGACTCCTTCACACAGGCCGATGCTTCTACGACGAAGAATTTTGGCGGCACAGGGTTGGGTCTTACCATCAGTCGGCGTTTGGCGGAATTGATGGGGGGGCGTATCTGGGTGGAGAGTACCCCTGGCAAAGGGAGCACATTCAGTTTTACCGTAAACCTGATTGAGCGCGAGCAGAAAGCTATTCCACGACCCACTGCATTCACCGGTCTCACCGTGATGACGGTTCTCGGCAACCAGACCAATCGTCTCTACCTGGGTACTCTACTCGCCAATCTGGATTTCACGGTCTGTGAAGCCGGCAGTATTGGCGATGCACTGGGTAAACTCTGCTCAGCAAGGGATGAAGGACACCTCCCTGCGCTGTTGATTGTAGATCAATGCATCGACGGTTTTGATGGTTTCTCACTCATGCGCGAGTTGAAATCTCGTGGGGGCTTTGATCAGTTGCACCGCATACTGCTCACCTATGTCGGGGTGCGTGGTGATGCTTCGCTCTGCCAGGAGCTGGACGTTGACGGGTATCTGGTCAAGCCGGTAATCAGTGACGAATTCTACGAGTTACTCTGCCGTGTCCTCGGAGCGAAAGACCGCTCGCAGCGCGTACTGGTGACGCAGCGTCAGATCCGTGAGGCACAGGCTCGGCTCTCAGTTCTGGTTGTCGATGATAACGAAAGCAACATCATGGTCGCTCGCGGCTCGCTGGAAAAAATAGGGCATTGCGTCACCTCTGCCAGAAGCGGTTACGAAGCGTTGGAAGCTCTGGAAAAGCAGACGTTCGATGCGATCTTCATGGATATACAGATGCCAAACATGAACGGCTTTGAGGCAACCGCCGCAATCCGGGCGAAGGAACAGTCATCAGACTGCGGAAGGACGCCGATAATCGCCATGACCGCATACGCCATGGAAAACGACAGAGATCGCTGCCTTGCCGCCGGGATGGATGGTTATGTCAGCAAACCGGTCAAGCTGGAAAAGTTGAAGGAGGCGCTCTCCCATGTCAACAAGAGGCATGAATTACCTCTTATCAATCAGCCGTCGCCGGTAGATGCGGCAAAAGATTTATCTGCGCACAATGTTCGCATTCTGCTCGTCGATGATAACAGAATCAATCAGCAGGTCGCCCAGGGTAAGCTGCGTTCTATCGGATACGAGCCGGATGTCGCCTATAATGGCATTGAAGCGGTCAGGGCGTTGGAGCAGACTGACTATGATCTTGTGCTGATGGATTGCCATATGCCTGAAATGGACGGATTTGAAGCGACCGCAGTGATCCGGGATCAAGACTCAAAAGTCCTCAATCACAGCGTACCGATAATCGCCATGACTGCCAACGACATGAAGAGTGACCGTGAGCGCTGTCTTACAGTTGGCATGAATGATTTTCTGACCAAACCGGTGAAGGTTGATACGCTGGCGGCAATGGTGGAAAAGTGGGTAAAAGTGGCTCGGATGACGGTTGAGGCAGTTTAAGGTCAATAATGGCGGCAAGAGTGCAGGTTTACGCAAAACGCCAAAATTACCCCTCATCCGCCTTGTCGGGCACCTTCTCCCAGGTGGATGAGGTGCCCGACAAGGTCTGATGAGGGGTGGGGCGGAGCCGCTGAAATAATCAGTAGTGATCTTCAACCAGCTCGAAATATGCCTGCGGGTGCTTGCAAACCGGGCACATTTTCAGCGCTTCTCTGCCCTCATGAATGAGACCGCAGTTACGGCATTTCCATCTTACAGTATCCTCTTTCACAAAGAAGTTACCGGTTTCGACCTCTTCCAATAGCTTGAGGTAGCGTTCCTTGTGGGCCTTCTCTATCTTGCCTATACCATCGAATATGTATGCGATGTCGTTAAAACCTTCCTCTCTCGCCTCTTTGGCCATGCGCGGGTACATTTCGGTATGCTCTTCATACTCCCCGGCTGCCGCTGCTTTCAGGTTGTCAATTGTTGAGCCGATACCACTTAAGTACTTGAAGTGTATTTTAGCGTGTTCCTTCTCGTTTTCCGCTGTCTCCAAAAAATACTCAGCGATTTTTTCATACCCTTCCTTCTTGGCTACGGAGGCAAAATACGTATATTTGTTACGGGCTTGAGATTCTCCGGCAAATGCTTCCATAAGGTTCTTCTCTGTTTTGGTTCCTTTGATTTCTGACATCAGTTCCTCCAGTAAGTTTAGTGTTCCTCCCTTCAGGCCGAAGACAGCCGTAGGTGAGGAATCGGGGTTATAGTGCCGGACGCGGTGTGGTCTCTGTGCTGGGCGGCATGATCGGATAAACAATCTTGGGCTGCTTGCCTGTCAGGCTTCCAAGGTATGCAGTAATGGCGTCGCTTTCGGCATCGCTGAGCTGAATACCAAACTGAGTCGACCCCATGACGGAAACCGCTTCCTTCAGGCTCCAGATCACGCCTGAATGGAAGTAGGGATAAGTTATGGCCACGTTGCGCAGAGACGGAGATCTGAAGACATACTCGTCCTTGGATGTGTTTGTGACGCTGAACCGCCCCTTGTCTCCACTCGGCAGGATGTTTTGACCCGGTTTTTCAACCACGCCAAAGGGATAGTAGCCATTTCCTCCCAGGTTAACGCCACCATGACAGGCAACACAGCCCTTGTCGATAAAGAGCTTGAGACCTTCGGTCTGTTTGGCGTTAAGCGCTTTTTTCTTCCCTTTGAGGTATCGGTCGAAAGCAGAGTCGGGGGTAATAAGTGTTGCCTCGAACACCTCGATGGCCTTGGCCATGTTGTCAAAGGTTACCGGATCTTTATCGGCCGGGAAGGCTTTCTTGAACAGACTGACATATTCCGGAATACTGTTGAGAGTTTTCACAACCTGATCCGGTGTGTTGCTCATTTCCACCGATGCCTGCACTGGCCCCTTAGCCTGTTCAGCCAGATCTTTGGCTCGTCCGTCCCAGAACTGAGCCGTGTTATAGACCGCGTTAAAAACGGTCGGGGCATTGCGCGGCCCCTTCTGCCACCCATGGCCGGTTGAGGTTGTCTGCAGGTCTCCTCCCCCTAAACCGACGTTGTGACAGGTATTACAACTGATCAGGTGCGACTTGGAAAGACGTGGATCGAAGAAGAGCTTTGCTCCGAGATCAACTTTTGTGGGGGTGGCAGGATTACCTTTTAACTCCTGCGGCTTGTCAGGAACTGGTTTAAACAGCGCCTTGGCATTGGACATCAGCCCTTCCTCTGCAACCGCCTGACTGGCAATGGCAGTAAACGCCAATCCGGCTACGAGTGATACATGTTTCATTTTCATCAATATTCCTCCTTGGAGTGATTTAGAGGGGACACTGCGTCCCTCTCTTTCGGTAGCTTTAGGGATGTAGAAATTACAAAAGAGGTGTATCAGTAATTATTTCCATGTCCCTTATCAGTTTTGTCCCGTGAATCAGGTTAGGTCGAATCGGTCAAGGTTCATCACCTTGTTCCACGCCGCCACGAAGTCATACAGGAACTTCTCCTGTGAATCCTCACATCCGTATACTTCCGATATGGCTCGAAGCTGGGAGTTAGAACCAAAGATGAGATCGACGCGGGTGCCGGTCCACTTTAGTTCGCCGCTTTTGCGATCACGCCCCTCAAACAGATCCTTATCTTCAGGTGCTGCCTTCCAGGTAGTGCCCATATCAAGCAGATTCACAAAGAAGTCATTGGTGAGCATTTCTGGCCGTTTGGTGAAGACGCCATGTCGGGACTGCCCGAAGTTGGCATTCAGGACGCGCATGCCGCCAACAAGAACCGTCATCTCAGGAGCGGTCAGAGTCAGCAGTTGTGCGCGATCAACAAGCATCTCTTCCGCCGTGACGGCATAACTGGTTTTCTGGTAATTTCTAAAACCGTCGGCTTTCGGTTCCAGAACACTGAATGACTTCACATCGGTTTGCTCCAACGACGCGTCTGTACGTCCCGGCACAAAGGGGACGGTGATCACATGACCGGCCTTACCGGCTGCCTGTTCGACAGCGGCGCAGCCGCCAAGAACAATCAGGTCGGCGAGGGAAACCTTCTTCCCGCCGGACTGAGTGCTGTTGAACTCCTTCCGGATCTCCTCCAGAGTCAGCAGTACTGTCTGCAACTGAGCAGGCTGGTTGACTTCCCAATCCTTCTGCGGAGCGAGACGGATACGCGCCCCATTCGCCCCGCCGCGCTTGTCGGAGCCACGGAACGTGGACGCCGCCGCCCACGCCGCCCCGACTAGTTGGGAGACAGACAGTTCCGAAGCGAGAATCTTCCCCTTGAGGTCAGCGATGTCTTTCTCATCGATCAACTTATGATCGACTGCGGGCACTGGATCTTGCCAGATCAGCTCCTCCGCCGGAACCTCCGGGCCGAGGTAACGCGAACGGGGACCCATGTCGCGGTGGGTCAGTTTGAACCAAGCCCGGGCAAATGCATCCGCGAACTCCTCCGGGTTCTCGTGAAACCGCTTCGCGATCGGCTTATAGTTCGTATCCATCCTCAGAGAGAGATCCGCCGTGGTCATTATGGTCGTTACCCGCTTCGCAGGATCGTGAGCGGCAGGCGCGAGATCCTTGTCAGCCGTGTTGACCGGAACCCACTGGTATGCACCTGCCGGGCTTTTAACCAGATTCCAGTCATAGCCGAACAGCATGTCGAAATAGCCCATATCCCACTTGATAGGATTTGGCGTCCAGGCGCCCTCAATGCCGCTGCTGATCGTGTCGCCCCCTTTGCCGTTGCCGAAGCTGCTCTTCCAACCGAGTCCCTGTTCTTCGATGGTGGCAGCTTCCGGCTCGGGGCCGACATTGGCGGCATCGCCGGCACCGTGACATTTGCCGAAGGTGTGGCCGCCGGCAACGAGGGCGACGGTCTCCTCGTCATTCATTGCCATGCGCGCGAAGGTTTCGCGCACGTCCTTGCCGGAGGCGACCGCATCCGGTTCGCCATTCGGCCCTTCCGGGTTCACGTAGATCAGGCCCATCTGCACGGCGGCAAGCGGGTTCTCGAGGTCCCGCTTGCCGCTGTAGCGCTGGTCGCCGAGCCAGGTGTCCTCGCTGCCCCAGTAGATGTCCTCTTCGGGCTCCCAGACATCCTCGCGCCCGCCGGCGAAACCGTAGGTCTTGAAGCCCATCGACTCCAAAGC
>CAYQMO010000052.1:0-19301 GCA_964418315.1 uncultured Geobacter sp.
GATTTGAATACCGCACTCGCTTAACTGGTTGACCACTTCCGTTGAATACGACCTCCATGGATTTTTTCCTGGGGGTCGGCCTGTTTTTGCGTATTGATGAACCTAAAAAACAATTCTTGAGGTACCCTGTGGCGCAATCAGTCAAACCCCATGCCTTTACGAACGTTTTAGAAACTTTATCAACTGAATATCTACAGGGGAAAGAGGAGGTTCTACGCCTGTCGGTGATCGCCCTCCTCGTCGGCGGGCATATTCTGGTTGAAGATTTACCAGGTCTTGGCAAGACGACTGTCGCACTGGCTCTTGCCGGAGTTACCGGACTCACCTTCGGTCGAGTGCAATGCACCAGTGATCTCCTCCCTTCCGATATTACCGGTCTCTCGATCTTTAACCGCGAAACTGGAAGTTTCAGTTTTCAGCCCGGTCCGATTTTCAACAATATTGTTCTGCTTGACGAAATAAATCGTGCAATGCCGCGCACTCAGAGTGCAATGCTTGAAGCTATGGAAGAGAGGCGCGTAACTATTGAAGGTGTAACGCACCATCTTCCGGATCCCTTTATGGTATTTGCAACCCAGAACCCGGCAGACCAGAGCGGTACTTTTCTACTGCCGGAATCTCAGCTTGACCGCTTTCTGATTTGCACCGGCATAGGCTATCCAGCGGAAGCGCTTGAGCGGGAAATCATAGCAAGCGGCGGAATTCGCGAGCGGATGGCCGGTATGGAACATCTGATAACGTCATCTGAAATTTTGGCGGCGAAAAGTGCGGTTCAGGCGGTTTATCTCTCTGAAAAGGTGCTTTCCTATCTGCATAAACTGGTACTGGCAACCAGAACAGACGATTTAATACTGACAGGTCTTTCGACCAGGGCGGCTATCAATCTTGCCCAGGCGGCCAAAGCTGCTGCTTTTTTGGCGGGGCGCGATTATGTTGCGCCTGAAGATGTCAAGGAGCTAGCCGTTGCGGTATCTGCCCACCGACTTGTCATGCGGAGTGAGATGACAGCCGCTGACAGAGGAGGGGTGATACAGACAATCATCGCCGGCATAGCGTTGCCAATGTAGTCCCACGACGTATTACCCAAAAAAATGCCCCCCCCAGACCTTTCGGCGCGTCCCTCTGGTCTCTCCTGTCGGTTTTCCCTATCGGCTCTCGTTTTCCCTTTGACTTCCTCCTCTACTCTCTGTTACAAACCTCGGCACAATTGTTTCACCACACGGTTTTGGTGCCGACGGTCGCGAGACCTCGGGTAAAAGGGAAGAGGGTGTGATCCCCTCGCTGTCCCGCAACTGTAAACAGGCGATGAACACCGCAATAAGTCACTGGATTTTTCCGGGAAGGCGCGGTTAGTAAGATGACCCTGAAGCCAGGAAACCTGCCACTCCGTTTATGTTTTGGGACCTCCGTGGAACGAGGAGCCGAAGCCTGAGCGCATCATATTTCATGGTTTTCGAGCCTCTGCCCATTTCACGGACAGAGGCTTTTTATTTTGGAGGGGTGTTATGGCGGACATTATTTTTATTACGGGAGGTGCGCGGAGCGGCAAAAGCGGTTTCGCTGAAAAACTTGCCTTAGCGTTTGGAGAACCACTCGGGTATCTGGCGACAGCTCAAACATTTGATGAGGAGATGAACTTGCGTGTCAGGCGGCATCGCGAGCGTCGCGGTTCAGAGTGGCATTTGATCGAAGAGCCGATTCATCTTGCACAGGCGCTGGAACGGTGTGATGGCAAGTATCAGGCGATTCTGGTTGATTGCGTCACGCTGTGGCTTTCCAATCTGTTGTTTATATATAAAGACGATGGGAGAGATTGTGAAGTGCTGATTCAAGAGGATGTTCAGGGTTTGAAAAATTCACTGCATAGTATGGTGACTCCGGTGATTCTGGTCAGCAACGAGGTAGGGCAGGGGATCGTTCCGGATAATCATCTAGCGCGCCTGTTTCGGGATGTCGCAGGAATCACGAATCAGCGCCTTGCAGCGGCAGCAGACGAGGTACATGTTGTTATTAGCGGGATTCCGTTAAAATTAAAATAAATGAGTCATAATGGAGCGTTACATGGATATAATTAAAGAAACACTTTCACGTATCCAACCGGTCAACGCGGTATTTCTTCAGCAGGCACAAACGAGATTAGACAACAAGACAAAGCCGCACGGTTCTTTGGGGAGGCTGGAGGAATTTGCCCGGCGTATTGTTGCCATCAGCGGCAATCCGGAACCGGATGTTTCAAAGAAGGTTATCTTTACCTTTGCCGGCGACCATGGAGTAACGGAAGAGGGAGTATCGCTGTTTCCCCGGGAAGTTACTCCGCAAATGGTGCTGAACTTTCTCTCCGGCGGCGCCGGGATAAATGTGCTGGCTCGTCATGTAGGCGCCGATGTCCGTGTTGTTGATGTCGGTGTCGATTATGATTTCAAAGACACGGTTGGACTGATCAACAAAAAAGTTGCCTGGGGCACAAAGAACTTTACCAAAGGCCCGGCCATGACCCGTGAGGAAACAATTGCGGCAATGGCAGTCGGTATCGAGCTTGCCGAACGGTGTCGCGCCGAAGGGGTAGGGCTGGTCGGCACCGGTGAGATGGGCATCGGTAATACGACGCCATCTTCAGCCATAATCGCGGCCATTTCCGGTAAATCGGTGGCCGAAGTTACCCATAGGGGCGCAGGCATCGGCGACGCGGTGCTTGCCAACAAAATTCGTGTTATTGAACGTGGTCTGGCACTCAATAAACCTGAGCCGGATGATCCCCTGGACGTCCTGACCAAAGTCGGCGGACTGGAAATTGCGGCTATAGCCGGTCTGGTACTGGGATGCGCTGCCAATTCGATCCCGGTTGTAATCGACGGCTTTATTTCCACAGCCGGAGCCTTGATCGCTGCAGAGCTTCATCCCGACGTGAGGGATTATATATTTGCCGCCCATCAGTCGGTGGAAATAGGCCATAGTTTCATGCTGGCGCGGATAGGTGTTGAACCGATCCTCGATCTCGAGCTTCGTTTGGGTGAGGGGACCGGAGCAGCGCTGGCAATGACGTTAATTGAGGCTGGAGTAAAGGTTCTGAAAGAGATGGCAACCTTCGAGCAGGCCGGAGTGGCGCGTGGCTAAAAGTGGGCAACCGGGTATGATATGCGCCTGTTTTTAATTGCTTTTCAATTTCTGACTATTATCCCGCTTCCCTTCGCTGTACGCTGCGACAAGGAGGAACTGGGGCGTTCCACCGCTTTTTTTCCGGCTATCGGTCTTGTCATCGGGGGAGTGTTGCTGGTTGCCGACCGGCTGATTTCTCCCTGGTTTGCGCGTCCACTTGCTGATGCCCTGCTGATAACTCTGTTGACTCTGATTACCGGTGCCCTCCATCTGGATGGCCTGGCAGATGTCTGCGACGGCCTGGCGGCCCGAGGTAGTCGGGAACGGTTTCTGGCGATTATGAAGGATTCCCAGGTGGGGGCGATCGGCGCGGTGGCACTGGTTCTTGGGCTGCTGCTCAAATGGCAGGCGCTGGTAGCTGTCCCGCTGGAGCTTAAATGGCAGGCATTATTGCTCTTTCCCGCTCTGGCTCGTTTTGGGCAGGTATTGACCTTGACAGGTGCCAGTCATGCCAGGCAGGATGGGCTTGGAGCCGCTTTTGTCGCGGGTTCCGGCAAAATGACACTTCTACTCGCCTTTACCACGGTTGCCGCAGTCGGTTATTACCTGTTGCCGTTCAAGGGATTAATAGCTCTTGTCGCAGTATGCCTGCTTACTATTGCCGGACGTCTGTTTTTTCAACGTAAACTGGGCGGTCTGACCGGTGATACAATCGGCTGCCTCAGCGAGATCAATGAAATTCTGGTGTTGGTGGTTATTGCGGTAGTTGCGTAGACAAACATCTTGACGTTATAACGTTATGACGCTATTGTGAAAATCGGAGGTACTAGCCATGGGCGCACTTACCAAACGGGCAACCGTGTATTTTGATCCTGTCATGCATCGAGCACTTCAGCACAAAGCTCTAGACACATCGCGATCTCTTTCCGATGTTGTCAATGATGCTGTTCGTAATTCTCTTGCCGAGGATGCTGAAGATCTTGCCGCATTTGAAGATCGGATTAATGAACCGCTTGTTTCATACGAAGACGTGCTTAACGAGTTGAAGGCAAATGGCCGTCTATAGCATTCTTCTCAAGGATTCGGTCAGGAAGGATCTGGAATCCGTCCCCAATAATTATCTGCAGAAGATAATGAATCGGATTGGCGCTCTTGCTGAGAATCCACGTCCTGTCGGTTGTGAGAAACTCTCCGGCCAGGAAAAATACCGTGTTCGCCAGGGCGATTACCGTATTATTTATTCAATACAGGATACCTGGTTAACGGTCTGGATTGTCAAAGTTGGCCACCGTCGGGAGGTTTACAGGATTTGATAATGACACCACACACCCGTATTTACCTCATTCGCCACGGACAAGTGGCCGGTTTTGAACAACCGCGTTATAACGGCCAGACTGACGTTGCCCTGACAGAGTTAGGAGTTGAGCAGTATCATCTCCTGAAAGAGCGTCTGGCCGACAAACAGATTGCCGCCTGTTATACAAGTGATCTTACCCGCTGCACAACCGGCGCAGCCATAATTTGTCAAGCACTCGGTATCAAGCCCACCGTCCACTGTGAACTGCGCGAGTTGAATATCGGCGTATGGGAAGGATTGACCTGGCAGGAGATCAAAACCAGGTGGCCAGACGGTTGGCGGGCACGGCTGGCCGATCTGGTTAACTACCGTGTGCCGCAGGGAGAAAACCTGCTGGATCTGGAAGCGCGGGTCATGCCGGTTATCACCCAAATTGTGGAACGCTATAAAGGGGAAGAGGTGCTTGTTATTGCTCATGGAGGAGTCAATCGGATTGTGCTTCTTAACGCTATCGGCGCTCCCCTGACATGCATGTTCAATATCGAACAGAACTACGGTTGCCTTAATATTATCGACTATTATGCCGATGGCAGGGCAACTGTAAAGTTATTGAATGGATAACCGCAAATTTAGTGATCTGACAATTATTCGTCACAATCGTCACAACTTGTCACAATTTGTGTGATGACAAATCCGATTCTGTTGTTTACATTGCGAAAAAACTGTACCCAGTAACCGTTTATGGGATGTGAGGAAATTGTTAGTGACACCACCGGATATTTAGATCAAAAAAAAACAAAAAGAGAAAACCACTTGACTCTTGTGGGTTTAGTTAGTTATAAAAACAGGTATTCATTTGGGTTGTCGTAGTTGCTGTTCAAATAACAAGAAAGGAGTCGAATTATGGAAGAGACAACATGTGTAGAAAAAAAATGTGAAGAAACAACTGCTGAGGGATCTGCTGTACCTGTCGATCCAGCCGAGGGAAGAACTGAACGTATGGAAAAACTAGCAAAAAATCATATTTTGGCAGCAATGGGGGTTGGGTTGATTCCTATTCCTCTGCTTGATCTGGTTGCCTTGATGGGGATTCAGCTTGATATGATCAAAAAGCTGTCAACTGAATATGATGTGCCGTTCAAGAAAGATATCGGAAAGTCGATAGTCGGTTCTCTGGTAGGCGGCCTGCTTCCGGCGTCATTGGGTGGCGCTGTCGCCAGTATGGTAAAGTTCTTGCCAGTGATCGGCCAGACAACCAGCGCAGTGACAATGCCGGTCGTTGCCGGAGCTGCTACATATGCGGTTTTCAAGGTGTTTGTACAGCATTTTGAATCTGGCGGCACCTTCCTTGATTTGGATCCCGCCAAGGTGAAGGCCTTTTTCTCTGAGCAGTTCAACAAGGGTAAAAAGGTTGTTACGGATATGAAGCCTGAAGTAACTGAGAAGCCTGCCTGATAGATCGTTTATTTAGCTAAAGTCTGCGTGGCGCCATGAATTCAAATTCACTATTCATGAGCGCCATGATTTTCTTTTGATTCACATTTAACCGCCTGAGGTTCCCTTGCCTACCCCGACCATGCGCCAACTGACAAAATCATCTCTGCTGGAGTTCTTCAAGCGAGAATCCGAGAGTCCATGGCGTTCCATACTCATAATGGCTACGCTTTCAGGTATTGCCAACGGTTTGCTGCTCGCAGTCATTAATGCATCGGCAGGGACTACTTCCCAGTTTTTTCTCAATCTCCGATATCTTATTATTTTCCTGTTGGCCTTCGCTCTATTTTATTTCACTAAAAAAGAGGCTATGACCAAGTCAACCGTCATAGTTGAGCAGGTGCTTAGAGGTGTACGGGTGCGTATGACTGATAAGATCAGATCGGCATCATTGCTAGAGTTTGAAGGAATCGGACGGGAAGTGATCTTCAGCCGACTCACCCAGGAAACCAACACAATTTCGCAATCTGCCCCGGTGTTGATTAATGCCTGCCAAGCAGCTATAATGCTTGTTTTTGCCAGCGGCTACGTCCTATATCTTTCCGAGGTTGCCCTTTTTATCAGCGTAGTTTCAATTGCAGGCGGGATGATGATGTACCTGGCTCACCACAACCAGGTTTCCGAAGAGTTGCGGGAGGCGGATCGCAAAGAGAGAGAGTTTCTCTCGCTGCTGAACCAGGTTATGGAAGGTTTTAAGGAGATAAAGCTGAATCGTCTCAAAAGTGAAGGCTTGTTTGCGCATTTCAAGGAAATAGCCAACGAGTCTGAACGCCTTAAAATCAGGACCGGAACTCTGTTTGTCACTGATTTCATGTTTTCCCAGGTAGCCTTTTATCTGCTGCTGGCCGGTCTGATTTTTTTGTTGCCTCGCTTCAGTGAGACATCAACGGCAACGATCATAAAACTGACCGCCTCAATACTGTTTATCATGGGACCGCTTGAAATCTTCATATCTGCAATTCCTTTTTTCGCAAAAGCCAATGTTGCTGCCACCAATCTCGAACAGCTTGAGGTCCTCCTTGATTCCGCCAATGATCTGCCTGCATCAGAAGCGGTTATTGAAATCCCGTCGGAGTTCAAGGTGATTACACTTGAAAATGTCATGTTTAGTTACCTGGATCCTGAAGGGCGTCAACTATTTTCTGTTGGACCTATGAACGAAGAAATTCACCAAGGTGAGATACTCTTTGTGGTAGGTGGCAACGGGAGCGGAAAATCCACGTTCCTGAAATTGCTTACCGGGCTTTACGCGCCCCGTTCAGGGGCTGTAAAGATAGACGATCTCTGTTTGGAGCGAGAAGGTATGGTGTCATATCGTGAACTGTTCTCGATAGTTTTTGCGGATTTTCATTTATTTGAACGATTTTATGGCATAGAGGACGTCGATGTGGAACAGGTTAACAGCTTGATCAGGGAGATGGATCTTGATAAAAAAACGACTTTTGTCCAAGGTCGTTTTACCAATGTCAACCTGTCCACCGGACAAAGGAAGCGGCTTGCCCTTATAGCGGCTCTGATGGACGATAAACCGGTTTGTGTGTTTGATGAGGTTGCGGCTGATCAGGATCCTATTTTCAGGAAGTATTTTTATGAGACGTTCCTGGCAAAATTGAAGAACAGCGGGAAGACCGTTATTGCCGTCAGCCACGATGACCGATATTTCCATGTTGCTGACAGGATTATAAGAATGGATTACGGAAAAGTGATCAGGGAAGGTGCATAGATGAAAGCACTGAATCGCACGAAAATGAATAGTTTTCTTGATGCGTTGCGCCAACGTTTGCGGGTGTTCTTTGAGCACGTCCGGAGCCATTTTCAGGAGAACAGAGCACGTTGGATAATATCGGTGCTCATTTCTCTACTGCTTGTGGCTACGCTCTGGCCATCTGTTTTTGTGACTATCCATGCCGGCGAAGCCGGGGTTTATTATAAGCGTTTCGGCGGAGGTACTGTTGTTGACAAGGTTTATGGAGAGGGTTTTCATGTCGTTGCACCCTGGGATATGATGACGGTATATAATGTCCGCTTTCAGATGAACCCGCATGAAATTGATGTTTTGAGCAACAAAGGAATGCAGGTTCATGTAAAGATGGCGGTTACGTTTAAGCCGGAATACGAAACTCTGGGGGTTTTGCACCAGAAAGTGGGGCCGGACTATTTTAACAAGATAATTGTACCGGCAACTGAGGCTACTATTCGTAAAGTTGTTGGTAAGTACGATATTGAAGAACTGTATGCGACGCAAAAGGATATTTTACAGAAATTTACCAATGAGGCCGCTGCTTCTGCAAACGATAAATATGTGAAAATTGAGTCACTGCAGATTACCAAGATAGAAATGCCACCAAAAATCAAGGAGGCAATCGAGAAGAAGCAGGAAGAACAACAGTTGTCCGAGGCTTACCAGTACAAGCTTGAGCGCGAAAAGAAAGAAGCTGAAAGAAAAGAGATTGAGGCGAAAGGGGTTCAGTTAGCCAATTCAATCATCTCCTCGTCCCTGACTGAACAGATTTTACGCTGGAAAGGGATTGAAGCCACTCTGGATGTATCGAAATCACAAAACTCGAAGATTGTTCTGTTTGGCTCCGGAAAAACCGGTCTGCCGCTGCTGTTTGATACAAATACCGCTATTCCTACAGGTAAAGGCAAATAATGTCCTCCGGGAAAAGATTACATTTCGTGAACGTTGTAATGATGTTTATGCGAGTCGCACTCTCTCTTGTGGCGTTTATGCTGTTGCTTTCGTGCGGTAAGCAGTACGAAGAGGTCAAGGCACGCAGAGTCAAAGATGTCAATAAATCAGAGACCATCAATGTTGCAGTAATCTGGGACAAAAAAATCAGTGAATCCATGCTTAGCCAGGGGATAATACTTGCAGCGGATGAAATCAACGAAAAGGGTGGACTATTTGGTCGTCCAATCAATATCAGGTTCTATCATGCCCGAAGCGCCAGTGAAGAACAGAAACTTGCGCTTAAGGTGGCGAAAGATACTTCGATTGCCGCTGTCATTGGCCACAGAAGTTCAGAGGCTGCGATTCTTGCATCAATAATTTATGAATATTACGGTCTGTTATATTTATCGCCATCATCATCACGCAATGACCTGACAAATCATAATTTTCAATATACCTTCAGAACCAATTCATCCGATCGTTACGTCAGCGCACAACTAGCTGCTTTTATGAAGTCCCAGGGTCATAAGAAAATTGCTATTGTAGATGATCGCAGTTTGAGTGGTGATGGCATTGCAGATGATGTTATGGAGTCACTTGCTGATAACGGTCTGTCGATGGTTGTTCGCCGTCAATATACCCCGGGAAAGACCGATTTCAAGCAGTTGAGCGCTGAACTGCTTCGTTATGATTTTGACGCTCTCTTTGTAGGAGCTATGTTGCCACAGGCCGCTGATTTTATTCGTGAAGCCCGTCAGATGGGGATCAAGCAGCGCTTTTTCGGCGGTTATGATTTAGACTCGCGATCTCTTGAAAAAATTGCCGGAAACGCGGCTAACGGTACGGTTGTTCCGACATCTTTCAATGTGGATATTGACAGCCAACAAACGAAGGAGTTTGTGCGAAGCTTCAAAAAACGCTTTGAAAAACCACCCGGTACACTTGCGGCTTTGGGATACGATTCGGTAAAGCTTTTATTAGAGGCTATTAAGCGTGGTAAAACTGCCGATCCGACAGTGGTTGCGTCGCATTTGAGATTTTTAAAGGAGTGGGAGGGTGTTGCAGGCATCTACACATTCGATCTCAAGGGAGACTTGGTTAATAAAAATAATTATTTCAAATACTTGAATCAGACAAGATTTATTTATTTTGATGCTCCTGATGAGGAAGAGGAAGAGGAAGAGGATGATGACGTCACGGAAAGATAGGTGTTTACTAATATTGACTGTTTTCCACGGGGTAGTTATATGATAGCTGTGATTATTTTAGCGTATCTCGGACTCTGCTTCTGTATTGCTTTGGCAGGTAGTCGCAGGAAGTTCGGTTATTGGGGTTATTTTTTCTGTTCACTATTCATGACGCCGATAGTGGGATTGATTGTTCTGCTTGGTTCCGACAAGAGGCCAAAGTTTCCGAAGAAGTGTCCCAACTGCTCTTCAAAGCTTATAGTAAGAACGTAGAAAGCATGACTGATTCTGTAACGTTATTTTGCATCCCTTTTGCAGGGGGCAGTGCTTATTCGTATAGGTCGATTGAGCAACGGATGAACCGAGCAATTAAGGTAGTCGCCCTTGAACTTCCCGGCAGAGGGAGGAGGCTGAATGAAGCTCGAATTACTTGCTTGCACGGGATGGCGCGTGATTTGCTATCAATTATGCGGCCTTCGCTTGGTCAACCATATGCGATTTTCGGGCACAGCATGGGTGGGCTATTGTCGTACCTTATTACCTGCCAATTGGTTAAAGAGCAACTAACACTTCCGATACATCTCATAATTTCTGGCAAAGAGCCTCCACACAGAATCAAGAATGAAGCACCTTGGCATAATCTCCCCATGAAAGAGTTCAAGCGAAAGCTTGCAGAGTTGGGAGGCTGTCCGGCTTCAATATTGGCTGATAATGAACTTATGGAATATTTTGCTCCCATTATTCGTGACGATATGCAGGCTATGGCGTCATATACATACGACCCTTTTCCGCCGTTCAATGTCCCTATTTCTGTGATGATCGGTTCTTCCGAGACGACTACAATTGCCGAGGCTGCTGACTGGCGGGATATGACAACTTCAAATTTTAGTGTCATGGAATACGAAGGGGGGCACTTTTTTTTGTTTGACCATCTTGACTCCGTTTGTACCAGGGTGCATGAAGTCCTGTCAAATTTGTGATGGTGCGGATTTATCTGACCACTCGTGTTGGCAGACTGACAGTGGAAAATGAGAAGAGGTATCTTGAGCAGTTGCCTCCTGTAATACGGGCTGCTGTTTCGAGGTTTAAACGGTGGGAAGACAGGCAGTCGTCCCTTCTTGGGAAACTGCTGCTGAGACATGCTTTGGATTTTAGTACGTCGTACAGGATGCCATCTGTACTTGATAATCTTGAGTACACCAGATCAGGCAAACCGTTCATAAAGAGTATGCCAGATTTCAGTATCTCGCATTCAGGCGAAGTTATAATTCTTGCGGTGGCGGATAGTGGTAATGTTGGTATTGATGTTGAGAAAATTAGAGACATCCGGCTTGATGATTTTAAACGTTATATACCGGAACTAAATCAGGATATCGAACTTGATCATTACGATCGCCTCCGTCGTTTTTTTTCATATTGGACATTTAAAGAAGCTGTTTTGAAAGGAGTGGGTTCCGGTCTACTGTCTCCTCTTGAACAGGTTAAACTGTGTGGAGATTCTGCTCTTTTTCAGGGTCGAGTTTGGCACCTGCACCATGTTGATTGCGGTGTCGGTTATTGTTGTCATTTAGCAACCAGTGTTCACGGGTCATGCAGCACAATCGAAGTAGTCAAATTCTGAAAGGAGGTACAGTATGAGTAGCTGTGTAAGGTTTTCTAAGGAAATCGGTATTCCCCCAAAGTTTGTTAGGGATCGTAAGGGAAGAGGTTGTAACTGGATAGCATTTGGGGTGTTGGCAGCAGCCAGCATGTTTGCTGTGTCGGTTACAGATGTTCAGGCGGAGGAGTTAAAGCTCACTCCCGAATTTATTCAGAAGTCCAACCCTGATCTCTATCGTCAGATTCAGAATGGTCCGCGTCTTCCTCCACCTGAGGTAGACCCCGTTAAACCCTATGATCCGGATCCCGGTTTTTTTGCACAACCGGTTTTAAAGCCTGGTCAAATTCAGGAATGGTGGGAAAATAGTTCATATGAATATAGCCCGATGTATCCATATTTGCTTAAAAGCACCAATTTAAAGTTCTCGTATGTTAATAGCACAGGAAATGATGATGGTCATTCGTGGAAAGGCAATTTTATGCTTTCTCTTCGAAAGGACAAGTTCACTAATACAATTTCATACAATATTGACCAGAAAAAATTTAAGTCACCAGATGGTTCTATATCCATAGACAAAGACATGCAAACGTTTGAAGAATCAGCGCTTTATGAGCTAAACCCCTATCTTTTTGTTGAGGCAGGATTTGTTTGGCAACGTTTGAGTATTTTTGAGATCGAGAATCGCTACGTTCCTATGGCAGGAGTCGGTTCATATAATTTGCTTCGGGATGTTTTGGATAAGAAAAAGTATCGTCTGACCTTGAACTTAGCGTTTGCCAATGTGACGGATGAATATACTCCAATGGTTGTAAACTTCATCAAGAAAGATTCCGATTCTTTTAAAGCTATTTACGCCAGAGCAGAATACACTCACAAATTTAATGAAATTTTTACCTACAAGATGGAAGGCATTTTAAAGCATGCAATTGACACAACCCCAGTATATTCGATGGTCGTTGCTGGCGGATATCCCATAGCAGCGATTCAGATTGGTTCAACCAAACGTTATGACTGGAACTGGTACAATTCGTTTGAATGTGCGGTAAATCAATACGTAGGTTTTCTGGTCTCCTACAATGTGGCGTTTGACAGCAACCCCTTTCCGGGGGCTGCCAAGCGTGATACGGAATACATGACTGGTGTCAAGTTTTCCTTCTAAATCGTAGACTTTTAATGCATTCTTAAGGAATGGAATCAAGTTGTGACGAAAGAATTTAGTACATATAACCTCAATAATATTGACCGGATTGAGCAGTTGCGGCGATTGCCAGATGAACTTCGAAAGGCAATACCGATCGTGGGGAGGGTTTTTCCTATAAGAACCAACAATTATATTGTTGATGAGCTTATTGATTGGAATAATGTAGAGACAGATCCGATATACAAGCTGAATTTTCCATGTCGTGAGATGTTGATTCCCGATCATTATGAGCGGATAGATGTTTTGATAAAGGGTGGAGCTTCAAGAAGTACTCTTTATGACGTAGTGCATGATATCCGCTTGGAGTTAAATCCTCATTCCGTGCAGTCTATGGATAAAACTCTGCCTGCTATTGGTGGACGCAAGCAGCAGGGTATAATTCATTCTTATCCTGAAACGGTTCTCTTTTTTCCGGCGGAGGGTCAGATGTGTCATGCACACTGTACTTTCTGTTTTCGATGGCTTCAGTTTGTTGGTGACGAAGAGGAAATTTTTACAAGTACAGATATTGAATCCCTTATAAGTTATGTTTTGCAACATCCGGAAGTTCGGGACATTCTTTTTACCGGCGGGGATCCGTTGTTTATAAAGTCCGGTATTCTCGCAAAATATGTTGATAGAATATTGGAGGCGAATATTCCGCATCTGAATGCGATCCGGTTTGGCACAAAGTCTATTACTTATTGGCCCTACCGTTTTTTGACCGACTCGGATGCAGACATATTGCTTTCACTCTTTGAAAGGATTATCGCAAATGGGAAACATGTTGCGATAATCGCAAATATCAATCATCCCCGCGAACTATCAACTGACGTAGTACACAATGCCATTGCACGAATCCGGTCCACCGGTGCTGAAATAAGGGCTCAATCTCCTCTGCTTCGTCATATCAATGATTCGCCGGAAATCTGGTCTGAACTCTGGCAAGAAGAAGTCAGGCTTGGCATAATCCCTTATTACCAGTTTATAGTCCGTGATACTGGTTCACGTCATTATTTTGGAGTGCCACTTGTTGAGGCTTTGGAAATTTATCGTGATGCATATAGTAAGGTAAGCGGTATTTGTCGAACAGTGCGTGGTCCTTGCATGTCAACTCATTATGGAAAAGTTCAGATCCTTGATGTGCAGGAGTTGCAGGGAAAAAAGGTTATTCTGCTTCGATATATTCAATCTATTGTGGAGGAACATGTTTTGCGTACCTTTTATGCTGTTTACGATGAAAAAGCTGCATGGTTTACAGATTTGAAACCATTCAGGCCAGAGGATGCGAAGTTTTTTCATCCTTAGTTTGAGGTATATCAGATGCGATTATTAAGTAACTTAACTCAATTATTTTAAAAGGAGCCTTAATTATGCGACACATAAGAACATTTGAAAAACTAACAGTATTATCGGCATGTACAGCTTTGATGCTGTCTGTCAGTGGTTGCGGGGATACCAAATATATTTCCGGCAATAGCACGACACCGCCACCAGTAACGGCTAAAACGGAAGCTACATTAAAAAAATCTGTTGATGATTATTTTGCTCAGGGAAATGAATATTTTAAAACAGCAACTGGATCACCTGTGCCTGGTGCAATTGTCGCAGTAAAAATGCCAGGGCAACAACCGTTTTTCTATGCTACTGGCTGTGCTGAAATAGACTTAGATAAACAAGTTTCAGGTTCAGACATTATGCCGATATGCAAAGAAAAAATGTCAACTGACATGGAATTTAGAATTGCAAGTATTACAAAAACATTTGTAGCACAAACTATTTTAGAAATGGCAAAAGAGGGTACATGGAAAAATCCTAACACAGGTAAATTGTTTACGGTAGCATCTCTTGATACTGACACCGTTGAGGATTGGCTGCCTGGATCTCTTACCGGGATAAATGCTGTAAATAAGAATTATATTACCATAAGTCAGCTTCTTAATCACACCAGTGGTCTTTATACCTACATAACAACTGATTCTGGTCTTACTAATGGACTTCAAGCAAAAACCAATTTTCTTATGAATAAATATGTTATGAATCAAGGAAAGAGTTTTTGGAGTGGACAGTTACCCACCTCAGAGGTGTTTAGTTTTGTAAATACATATATTCCGCCAGCTTCTGAAAAGGATGCAAAAGATTACGCGTTGTTCCAGCCATATGCGGCCAATCCATATAATGCGCCTGGAAGTGGCCTCCATTACTCGAATACAAACTATTTTCTGCTTGGCTTGATTATGGAGAAAATGACCGATAGTAGCGGTAAGACTTTTAAGGTTGAAGATCAACTAAAACGTCTTATAACAGATAAGCTTAATCTGAAATATACTACACTACCTGTTGATCCGAAAATAAGTGCTTTTAAATCTGCTAAATATGTACATGGATATACTGATTACTATAATAAGCCTATTACTACCGAAAAATACACTGATGTAGAGTATGCAATTCTGAAATTTCGTGTAAATGATAAGTTTGCAGATGCTATGTACAGTTTGCCATCATACATACCAGGTGATGGAAAACTGGAAGATTTCAGCAATGCAGATATGAATTTTTTGTGGACTACAGGCGGCATGGTCACAAACGCTAAGGATCTTTTGACTTTCATGCAGCATGTGATTGATACAAGAGTGAAAACATTTGAAGAAGGTTCACATTGGAAGAGTGCCACATCTGATTTAATGGGAAATTCTTTTGAGTATTCTCGTGGTTTAGTTAGAATTGGCAAAAACACTGGGGCACCATGGATTGGGCATTCAGGGCAGTTTGCCGGATATAGCATTGCATCTTACTGGCTGTCAGCGCTTGATACATATGTGATTGTTATGACTAATAAGTACTCATATAATGAAGACGATGGAACTTATCTTACTCTTGGAGTAAATGATTTAGGAATGAATAATTCACTTTACAAGAAAGTTCTTTATCCTGCTGCACCAGTCACTACTAACAATGCAAGTGTTGGACTCGTTAATGCGATTATAAAGTCGTTGGCAAATGATCCTGCTAATGCAAGTAAAATGGTTGGCAAATCGGTAGACTCATTATTGTTGCCTGACGTAAGTTCACAAATGAAATAAAAGGAGGGATACAACCATGGTTAAAATATCCTTCATATATTCAGGGATGGGGGCTCAATGGTTAACCATGGGGCAGCTCCTTTTAAGGAACAACCAGCTCTTTCGCCTGAAGGTGGAAGAGCTGGATGCACTATTCAGTCAGCACTCCGGTATTTCTGTTGTCGAAGAAATTGAGAGAGTTAGAGCCTCATCCCGACTTAATATCCCTTGGATAGCACATCCGGTTACTTTTGCCATCCAGATTGGCATAACTTCTTTATTTGAATCGTGGGGTATTTCTCCGGATGCTGTTCTGGGGCATAGCGGCGGTGAAGTAGCTGCCGCAAATGTTGCTGGAGTTCTTAATATTGAGGATTCGGTACGTCTTATCGGAGCACATTGCCAGGTCATGCGGCAGGTGCAAGGTGCTGGCAAGATGCTTTTTGTTGCGCTTCCTCATAAGCAGGTTGAAGAGCTGATTTTGGCAAACAACCTGAATTTATCCATTGCAACTGTAAATAGCCCTAAATCAACAGTGGTTTCTGGATCGGATGATGTTGATTCATTAGTTGCGCTTTTTGAAAAACAGGGGGCGTTTTGTAGAATCCTCAATACTGATGTTGCTTTCCATAGCACTCTTGTTGAACCTGCGCTTAATGAGCTTGCAAAATCTCTGAAAGGGATATTGCCATTATCTCAAACTATCCCTGTCTACTCTTCTTTGAATGGCAAGGTTGCCGGTTTTGATGATTATGATGAAGCCTACTGGGTTAAACATATCAGACAACCAGTTCTCTTCGCTTCGGCTATTAAATCTGCAATTAAAGATGGTTACAACTGCTTTCTCGAAATATCACCTCACCCGATTCTATTAAATTCACTAGAAGAATGTTTTGCTGATGCTGGTGTCATCGCTCATGCTATAGGTACGCTTGAACGTGATTCCGGTTCTATTGATGACCTGATAAGGTCTGTAGTTTCTCTTGAAAAAGCTGGGATTGAAATAAGCTGGGATAATTTTAACAAGGATGAACAGAGTAAAGCTGATGCGCTACGTTTGAAGACTTATTCCCAAAACGCCAAAATATTTAGTAGAGCTGATATGTTGCAACTTATAAGCGAGGCACTTTATGCTGAGAGTTCGGGCTCTATAATATCTCCGGATGAGCAGACCGGTTTTTTTGATCTGGGAGTTGATTCATTTATGACTATCCAGATTGCCAGGAATCTCGAAGAAGCTATCGCCATAAATCTCCCTAACACTATTCTTTTTGATCACACCTCTCCAGGAGTTCTTGCGGATCACTTGCTGCAACTTCTCTATGGTCAAAAGAAGCGTGAGGAATTTTCTAATAAGAAGAGAACCTCTTTTGAAGATAACGAGCCGATTGCAATAATCGGAATGGGGTGTCGTTTGCCTGGTGGAGCTAATTCGCCTGATGAATATTGGGATTTGATTGATAAGGGAAAATTGGCAACATCCGAAGTTCCGCTAACCCGCTGGGATCCTGAAGAATATTATGATCCGGATACCGACGCCCCTGGCAAAAGTTATGTAAAACGGGGTGGTTTCCTCGTTCCTGACCAACTTGATCAGTTTGATGCTCCTTTCTTTCACATCCCACCTCGCGAGGCTAGAGCGCTTGATCCACAGCAACGCCTTTTGCTTGAAGTTGCCTGGGAGACCATGGAGCAGGCAAATATTCCGCTGGAATTGTTAAAAGAGCAGTATGTCGGTGTCTATCTGGGTATATGTTGCGATGACTATAAAATGGCTCACCTTTATTCTGGTATTCTCGATCGGATAGATGCTTATTCCGCATCCGGTTCTGTATTCAGCTCCGCAGGAGGAAGAATTTCTTATATTTTTGATTTCACCGGCCCAAACTTTTCTGTTGATACTGCTTGTTCTTCATCTTTGATTGCCCTGCATCTCGCCTGCCAGGGATTGCGGCATAGAGAGTGTGATGCCGCAATGGCAGCCGGAGTCAACTTATTACTGGTTCCAAATCATTTTGTCTATTTCTCAAAGCTGGGTGCCTTATCTCCTGATGGCCGCTCCAAGTCGTTTGACGCTGCCGCAAACGGCTATGCTCGCGGGGAAGGTTGCGGAGTAGTACTGCTTAAGAGGCTATCAGATGCCAGGCGCGATGGTGATAATATTCTTGCTCTTGTAAAAGGTAGCGCCATTGGGCAGGACGGTGCCAGCTCAAGCTTTACGGCGCCAAGCGGTCTGGCTCAGCAGAGGGTTATCAACAGGGCTTTGGCTGATGCCGGTCTTACGCCTTTAGATATAAGTTATGTTGAAGCTCATGGCACTGGCACTCCTTTAGGTGATACCGTCGAGGTCTCAGGAATCAGTGCTGCCTATTGTGAAGGCAGAAATCCTGACGAACCGCTTTTGCTTGGTTCAGTTAAGGCTAACATAGGCCACCTTGAAGGGGCAGCAGGCATGGCAAGCGTTATTAAGGTGATCCAGGCATTGCGCCACGAATGTTTGCCTCCTCAACCTGAGTTATATAATCTGAATCCACAGATTCCATGGAACAATGTCGCGCTGAAGGTAGTGACCGAGCCAACTAAATGGGTTGGAACTAAAGCGCCTCGCAGAGCCGGTGTTAGCGGTTTTGGGTTCAGCGGTTCAAATGCCCATATCATATTGGAAGAAGCTCCGCTTCCTGAAGCAGAATCAGTTTTAGTCGCTCCACCATTCCAACTGCTTGAGTTGTCTGCTGCAACTTTGCCAGCTTTAAGAGATATGGCCGCGCAATATGCTGAATATCTTTCGACCACAGATGTAGAGCCAGCAGAAATTTGTCTTACAGTTGCAAATGGTCGCAGTCTTTTTCCGGAGCGCCTGGCAGTTGCAGGTAGAACTGTAGGAGAGCTCACTGACACTTTAAAAAATCGTCTCGCAA
Source organism: uncultured Geobacter sp. (assembly GCA_964418315.1). Classification (GTDB taxonomy): domain Bacteria; phylum Desulfobacterota; class Desulfuromonadia; order Geobacterales; family Pseudopelobacteraceae; genus JACRCG01. Next base: position 18,509 of record CAYQMO010000052.1, read on the forward strand.
AAGGGGTGTCATCAACGGCTTCTTCAAAGGGAAAAGGTGTCGTATTCCTGTTTACAGGTCAAGGCTCACAGTATCCGGGAATGGGCAAGGGGCTTTATGATGCCTTTCCTGTCTATCGTGAGACTCTTGATCGTTGCGATCAGCTTTTTGCCGGACATCTGGGATGTTCAATCAGGGAAATCATGCATGGCGACAGTGCAGAGCTGATCTCTCGTACTCTCTATACACAACCTGCTATTTTCTCGATTCAATATTCGTTATGTGCTCTCTGGAAATCATTTGGAGTTGTTCCGGTTGCTGCGGCTGGTCATAGCATAGGCGAATTTGCTGCGGCATGTTTGGCAGGCGTACTTTCGCTTGAAGATGCCACAAATCTTGTAGCTAATCGCGCAATACTGATGGATTCAGTTCCTACAGGTGGTCTGATGGCCTCTCTTCCCGCCACTGAAGAGGAAGTTGCGCCCCTTGTTGCTGCAATATCAGACAGGGTTGCTATTGCAGCTCTTAACACAAAGCAGAGCGTAGTAATTTCCGGAGAAAGCGATGCAGTGCGACAGATTGTTTCCCAGATGGAACAGCAAGGTAAGCAGGCTCGCTACTTACAGGTTTCACATCCCTTCCATTCTCCAATAATGGATCCAATTCTTGAAAAATTTGAGCAGGTTGCCGCCACAATCAAGACCGCCTCTGCCAATATCTCTTTAGTATCTGGACTGACCGGAGTTATTGCAGGTGTAGATGATTTTTGCTCGCCTCTTTACTGGCGTCGTCAGTTGCGCGAACCGGTACGCTT
>CAYQMO010000053.1:0-19060 GCA_964418315.1 uncultured Geobacter sp.
CCGACAGACAAAAAGCTTGTCATCCTGAGGTACGAAGGATCTGCTTTTTGCTTTTATAACGATCAAAATCAACAGCAGATCCTTCACTTCGTTCAGGATGACAGTCAAACGACGAGCGCAGCGCGTGGGAACGAGAACTGCTTTACGTGGTTAACCGAATGCTTACTTTCAGAAGACCAATCTGTTTCGACCCTGTTCTTTAGCCTGGTAGAGTTTATTATCGGCTTCAAGCAGGAGATTTTCCGGGTTATTACCTTTCTCGGGAACCACCGTGGCACACCCCAGACTGATAGTGACATGAAAGGCGGTTTTGGAGTATCCGTGCGGGATGCGCAGGTTTGAAACATTCAGGCGAAGCTTCTCGCCAAAAAGGGCGGCACCCTCTACCCCCGTTTCCGGGAGAACGGCGACAAATTCTTCGCCACCGTAGCGGGCCACAAGGTCAGTCGAGCGTGTTATGCTGTCGGCAAGTTCCAATGCAACAGACTTCAGGCAGTCATCACCGGCAGAGTGGCCATAGTGATCGTTGTAAGATTTGAAAAAATCGATGTCCATCAAGATCAGGGAGAGCGGTGACTTTGCCCGCATGGAGAGATGCCACTCCTGTTCCAGAAACTGATCAAACCGGCGTCTGTTGGCAATGCCGGTCAAGCCGTCTAAAGTGGCCATATTGCGAAAGTGGTCGCTCATTTTCTTGAATTTTATATGGTTTCTAACGCGAAGGCGCACAAGATCGGGACTGAACGGCTTTGCGATATAATCAATCGCTCCCAGCTCCAAACCTTTGGATTCATCTCCCACCTGATTCAGGGCGGAAATGAAAATAACTGGTATATCTGCTGTTCTCGGATCGGCTTTCAATTTTGCGCAAACCTCATAACCGTCCATTTCCGGCATCATGATATCCAGCAGAATCAAATCGGGGAGTTCTGCACCTGAAACCCGGCTCAGTACCTGCAGACCGTTTTTCGCCACCATGGTGTCATACTCCGGATCCAGCAGATCTTTTAGTACGGTAATATTGAAACGCTCATCGTCAGCTATCAGAATGGTTCCACGGCTTTCAATCATTTTTCAGCTCCTCTCTTCATAGATACGCCTGAATCCTGCAAACCTTACCACAGAGTCACAGAGGGCACAGAGAAAATATTTTATAATAACAAGACATTAGTCTTAGAAGTTCTTTGATTTGCCGTTCACCTTTTTGGTGATACGATCTTTTCAAAAAATTCAATGATTCCTCTGTGTTCTCTGTGACTCTGTGGTGGAAGTGCAGTTTTTAGGATACGCCAAGTTCCATTGCCACAGTTGAAAGTGCCTCCAGGGCCGCCTCAAACTCATACTCTTCAAGCTGAGCCAGAACACTATCCATCCTGGTTTTGGAATTACCCGGCAACAATTGACGGATTTCCGCCAGTTTTTCCTCGGATCTGGAGTGCCCGGATTTGAGATAAACTCTCAGTTCATCAAATAGAGGGGCCAGTGTTGCAGCTTCACCGGAACTCAGCTTCCCGGAGCTGCTTTCGACTGTGGCGGCTGGTTCGTTGTCAGCGGCCGTTTTCAGAACCTCAAGCCCTTTAAGGAGCGGTTCCAGGTTTTGTTCCAACGAAGAAACCAATTTACCCAAATCTTCCGTTATTCCATCCTTAATGGCCATTTCCAGGTCGAGTGCGGCAGACTGCAGGGAGGATGCACCTATGGAACCGGCCACCCCCTTCAGGGTGTGAGCCATTCGATGTGCGACCTTAATGTCATCCTTCAGGGTTGCTTGAATTATGGGGATGGCATCCCCATAATCGCGGAGGAATTCCACAAGAAGCTTCCTCAGAAGTTTCTGGTTTCCGGCCACATGCTTAAGCCCGATCTCAATGTTGATTCCAGGCAGATTCAGCGGCAAGACGAATGCGCTTCCATCGTTCGGGTTTTCCAGAGGTACAGCGGAGACCCCTCTATCCCTGTTGGGTATCCACTTCACAAGAGCTTCGAACAGTTTATCCGGATCAATCGGTTTGGTAATGTGATCATTCATTCCGGCCTCAAGGCTTTTTTCCCGGTCTCCGGCCATTGCGTGGGCGGTCATGGCAAGAATGGGAAGTTTCTTGAAACGCGGCTGTTTGCGGATTTCTTGAGTGGCCTGAAAGCCGTCCATCTCCGGCATCTGGATGTCCATCAAAACAATCTCGAAAGCCCCTTCCTGAACCAGTTTTACCGCTTCGGCACCATTATTGGCCACGGTAACGATCAAGCCATTACCCTCCAGCAACTCTGTAGCAACCTGCTGATTGATCATATTGTCCTCAGCCAGCAGCACTTGAGCTCCAAGAATCCCCTTGATTGCATCAACATCACGAATCTGCCTGTCCCTGTGATTTGTTACGCCACCCTTGCCAAATATATCCATGATAGCGTCTAAAACCAGGGATGGATTGAGCGGCTTGTAAAGAATCCGGTCAAACCCGATATTGGCGGCATTTTCTGCAATCTCCTCATGTCCATATGCGGTGACAAGCAGTAATTTGGGTGGTGGATTCATGTTCATTCGGGTAATTTGAGCCGCGGTCTCAATGCCGGTCATCAAAGGCATCTTCCAATCGAGGAACACCAGTCTGATCGGGTTCGCCTCTTCCTGGAATTTCTCCAGTTCCAGAATATCCAGGGCTTTGGCGCCAGAATGGGTTTGAATTGCCTCAAATCCAAAAGTTTCAAGAATTTCCGCAAGCACTTGACATGTCTGCTCATGATCATCAGCGACAAGAACTCGCATGCCTTTCATATCGGAGGAGAGCAGAGTCTGGATTTTCTGTTGTCCGGTTTGAACACCCAGCCATAGAGTGAAAGAAAAAACGCTCCCCTTGCCAGGTTCACTCTCAACGCCTATCTGGCCATGCATCAGCTCTACAAGCTGTTTACAGATTGACAGCCCCAAACCTGTACCGCCGTATTTGCGTGTAGTGGAGGTGTCTGCCTGGGAAAATGATTTAAACAGTTTGGCGCACTGCTCTTTCGTCATGCCGATGCCTGTGTCTCGAATGGAAAAACCAAGCTCGATCCGGTCATCCTGACGTTTCTTCAGTTCCATGGAGACAGATATCTCACCACTGTCAGTAAATTTGACCGCATTATTGGTTAAATTGGTCAAAATCTGACCAATACGGGTTGGGTCGCCAATCAATGCATTTGGTACATTCTGAGGCCGAACAAAAAACAGTTCCAATCCTTTTTCTTCCGCTTTAACTCCCACCAGATTGGCTACGCCGGACAACACGGCGTCCAGGTGAAACTCGGTGGATTCAATCAGGAGCTTTCCCGCTTCGATTTTTGAAAAATCGAGGATGTCGTTAATGATACCAAGCAGAGAGTGTGAGGAAGATTGAATTTTTGTCAGATAATCCCGCTGTTTCGGGGTCATTTCGGTACGCAGCGCAAGATGGCTCATGCCGATGATCGCATTCATAGGGGTGCGGATCTCGTGACTCATATTGGCCAGAAAATCGCTCTTGGAACGATTGGCTGAGTCCGCAGCATCTTTAGCCACGAGCAAAGCCATCTCGGCTTCTTTTCGTGCAGTTGCATCTGAAATAATACCGACGAACATCCTCTCTTTATCCGTTTTTATTTCGCTCACGGCCAAATCCAGGGGAAATGTGTCGCCATTTTTTTTACGTCCGACCACTTCGCGGCCAATACCGATAATTTTCCGTATTCCGGTGTTTCGGTAATTTTCCAGGTAGCCGTCGTGTTCCTCGTGAAATGGTGTGGGCATAAGCATTTTGATGTTTTGCCCGACAACCTCTGCGGTGGAATAGCCAAAAAGACGCTCCGATGCCGGGTTGAAGGATCGGATTTGACCGACTGCGCTGATGGTTATAATCCCGTTGACCGCCGTTTCCACAATGGAGCGAACGGTGGCTTCGCTACGTTGCAGAGTCTCTTCCGATTGTTTGCGCAGCGTGATGTCGCGAACCAGGCCGACAAACATCCGCTTGTCTCCGGTTTCCATCTCGTTGACCGATAACTCCATTGGAAAAGTTGAGCCATCCTTGCGGCGGCCAATCACCTCGCGGCCAATGCCGATCACTTTCGGTTCACCACCCTCCATATAATTGCGCAGATAACCGTCATGGTTGCCATGGAACGGTTCCGGCATCAACATCTTCACATTCCGCCCCACAACCTCGGCAACGGTGTACCCAAACAGTTTTTCAGCCGCCGGGTTGAACGTCGCAATGGTGCCCCGCTCGTCAATGGTAACAATTCCGTCCAAAACCGTGTTAAGAATTGAATCAAGCATGCGAGTTCTGTCATCCAATGTTTCTTGTCTATCACTCATACGGTTTTCCCCCAATATATTATATGGTTTTGGTGGCTCATAATTATCACTCTCAGCACTCCTGGCGTCGCGGAAATTTCCAGGGCATCATAAATCTTTTGCAGCGGTGGATAGGGTACAGTTGCCTTGCGAATGTGTAATGTCTTGCCGTTTCTCTGTTTGAACTTGACTGTGATCCATTGCTGAACCCGGAAGAGTTTTTTGCCAGTATGGTTGACATTTCATTTTCTCCTGAAAATTTTTTGAAGCATCGACAATAAAAAGCGGCTCACGAAAAAATCCGTAACGCCGGTTTATATTTACAGAGGATCAATCAAAATAATTGTAGACAGAAAAATCGTCAGGGAGTGCAGGACCTGCCTGCCTGTAGGATTATTGCCAATTGCTACCCCTTCTGATAAAAAATTTGGGGGGCATCATACACTGATTTAGCTACTTTGCCACAAGTATTCTGCTAACTGTCCTTGCATCATCTTTTCTATCTTCCTGACAAGTTTTCTCGTTTTATCGTTCCCACGCTCCGGCGTGGGAATGCGTCCACGGACGCTCCAGCGTAGGAACGATAAAATTTACCACACGACTTGAAGTCCGGTAACCTTTGTCAGTTTATGGTCTGATGTCACCAGTTTTGCTTTGTGAAGTATGGCGCTGGCTGCAATTATTCGATCAGCAGGGTCACCATGAGGACAAAAATCTGGATGCGTGCTCCTGGCGGCGATTTCCGACGTGATTGGTAACACTTTGATACTCCGGGCTGCCAGAATGAGCTGGATGAATTTTTGTGCATCGGTTCCCGGATCAAGCCGTCTCTTCGCAACCAGCATGGCTATCTCCCAGAGCGAGATATCACAGCAGGCAAGTGTGCCCGCATCATCCGCGTTTACAATAGACACCACAGCTTTATTGCTGAGTCGGAGTGGCTCAAGGGCGTCAAACACCAGCGCACAGGTGTCAAGAATCAGCACAATTGGCCTCCCATTCAACATCAATAGGCGAAATGATGTCGCCAATAAAACATGTGCCACAGCGAAGAGCAGCCAGTTGCTCCCGTGCGCTCTGGCGTCCGTCTACCGGTGGCACCAACCGGGCAATGACTTTACCCCGCGAGGTGAGCGATATATCTTCACCTTTACTAACCTTGCCAAGATAGTCCGGAATGTGTTTACGAAATGTAGTGACGGTTACTTCAAGCATGGCCTCCTCCTTTAATGTACATTTTAAGTGTACATTTATAACAGAGTAAATTCAAGTCTGTCTATACACCTGTCTCACCATCTTCTCAGACAGGTTCAAAGCCGAGAATCATACCGGCTCCTGCATACAATATAGCCGTAAACAGCTGTACTACCATCATATTACGCATCAAGGTTGCCTCCGGTAATAAGCTTAAAAAACATTGAAATGTAGGTTGCCGTTGAGCAGCCTCATCGCTAAACGCAACTTTTTTATCGTTCCCACGCTCCGGCGCGTGGGAACAAGAGCACAAACCCGTGTAAGACCAAGTTGCATTCATGTTGCCATCTAACAGACCTCCGAGGTTTTCAAAACCTCGGAGGTCTCGCCTAGAATAAGTATCATCTTGATTGCAAAGTGGAATAAGACCCTAAGGGTTTTGAAAACCCTTAGGGTCTGCAGCTTTACTCCCCTGCCGCGTTCCGCGTCTCTCCATCTCCGCATCTATCAGGTTTAGTATTTCAAACTTCTTGAGCGACCAGAGTGGTGCCACCAGGTTATCATGTCCGCCATCGCCGGTCAGGCGATGAATCATGATACGTGGTTCCAGAAGCTCCAGAAAGTCACAGACCAGCCCGGCGTAATCATCTCTGCAGAGAACATCTACCTCGCCACGACTGTACATATCGGCCAACTTCGTACCATTCACAACATGCAGCAGATGCAGCTTGACGCCGTCAACGCCAAGCCGGTTCAATTCAGCAGCCATTTCCAGTATTTCTCCCCGTGTTTCACCCGGCAGTCCGAGAATGATGTGGGCGCATACCTTCAACCCTCGACTTCCAGCCCGTTGTATGGCCTGAACAGAACAGGCGTGGTCATGGCGACGGTTGAGAAAGGTCAGACTCCTGTCATGTATCGATTGCATACCAATTTCAAGCCAGAGGTATGTTTGATCGTTAAGCTCCTGCAGGTAGTCAAGAACATCCTCCGACAGGCAGTCAGGGCGGGTTGCGACTATCAGGCCGACAATATCGGAAACGGAACACGCTTCGGAGAACAGTTCGCGTAAACGCATTACATCAGTATATGTGTTGGAATATGCCTGAAAATAGGCGATGAATTTTTCAGCCCGGTACTTGCGACGCATAATCTCTTTGCCGTCTTCAAGTTGTTCTGAAATCGTCAGCTCACGCCTGATTCCGAATGAGCCGGAGCCATGTCCACCGCAGAAGATGCAGCCGCTAGAGTCCAGCGTGCCATCACGATTTGGGCAGGTAAAACCGGCATCTAAAGAAATTCGCTGCACTTTGCAGCCGAATACTCGCTTTAGTTCATCGGAGAATTTGTTGTAGCGTTTTAGCGTAGAGTTCATCTCCGATGCAACGGCACCTGAGCCTCACAGGGGACTTTTGTTTGACAGAGGCCGCAGCCGGTCTGGGGAGTTCCGTAAAGCTCTGAAAGTGTCGCCGGAGCTGTGCCATAAACCAGTTCACGGCACCCGGTCTTGTTGTGCCCGTCCCGTGATATGGCACCAACCGGACAGCGGTTGATGCAGACTCCACAGCTCCCGTCATGGTAATGCAGACAATTGGAAAGGTGGTTGAGAGATGTGCGAGGGGTGGGGCTAAGCTTCAAGTCAGTAATGATGCTACCACAACGATGCGCAATACCACGGGACGTTATGAAACCGTCGCTCAGGCTGAAGGTGCCTAGCCCTGCGGCGTATGCCGCGTGACGCTCCGACCAGGTGGAGGCGATGCCGACCGGTGTATCAGCGAACTCTTTCCAGAGCGGAGAGTATTGGGGAGCCTGTGCAGCATGACCCTTTTCAGCCAGCCAATTTACGAGATGGCGCCGCAGGTCGCCGTTGACGGTTTCCCCGTGGACGCGGGTCAAAGCCCATTCACGGGATGGCAGTTCCGTCTGGGAGCGATTGCTCTCTCGTACAACGCGGTTGATGGGAAGTATCCAACTTACTACGGTCGTAGCGCCAGGAAGCAGTTCATTCGGCAGGAGATGAAACGGGCCGATAATCTGCCGGTAATCGTGGAATATCCGGTCTTCGGCTGAGGAAAATCCTACCAGTGGTTCATCCAGATACGGGGCGTCGCTATCCGGCAGGCGATTGCCCGGATGTGCCTGGATGAAACGTTTTATTTCACCACAGAGAAGCGCTTCCATAAATTGCCCACCCCCTGAATTTTACATCTTGCGGCCACTCATTATCCCAGCTCCGTTCGGAAGATCAAGCACAACTCTCTCTATATCGGATAGTCCGGCCTCTGTCATCATGGCTGACAGCTCTTCACCGGAATAAGACTGTCCTGAATCAGTGCCGAGCAACATATTAAGTGAAAAAAGAGCCGGAAACAGCGGGCCATCTTTGGCATTATCGAGGATAAATTCCTGCACCATCAGTATACCGCCCTGGTTGAGTGAATCCACCGTTTTGCTTAGAAGAGCAACAGATGCCGCACGGCACTCTGAATGGAGAACATGGGAAAGCCAGGCGACATCGAAACCGGAAGGTATCGGGTCAGCATGGTAATCACCGGGAGTAAAGTCAATCCGGTCTGAAAGGTTATAGCGATTGATGACTCCTTCAGCAAAGGTTCTTGATGTAGGAAGGTCATAGATGACAGCAGAAACTTCGGGATTGGCCAGACAGAAATGAATCGCGTATGTTCCCGGACCACCCCCCAGATCCAGCAATCGATGACGACCGGCCAGACTTATTGATGCGGCAATACGCGGCGCTAACTGGCTGGCAAGATTGAACATTCCCATCAGAAAACTTTCCCGCATACTCTCATTCTGACTATGAGAAACGGGCTCTTTGATGGGGCGACCTGATATCACCGCCTCATCAAGTCTTGCCCAGCCGGACATGAGATGGTGATGGTGCATGATTATATGCCCTAGATAGCCGGGACTGGCTTTAGAGAGTTTTTCTGCGGCGAATGAAGTTGCGCGATAGCTGTCGCCACTTTTTTCCAGCAGTCCGAGTGCTGTCAGTGAGTCAAGCAGCATACCGGTTGCACGTGGATTGGAGTGCCGTAACTGCGCTACCTCATCAGCGGTGTGAAATGTACTATCAAGAGCAGTAAATATACCGAGTTTTACTGCCGCATGCAGAGCAGATGCACTCCAGTAGCCACCGGACAACTGCAGTAGATCCGGTATAGTCCATTCAGTATTAGTCATGATGTATGCTCCTTGAATGAATTCTTTAGCGACTCTTCTCTACCCGTTCCACCCAGCACTGCTCGGTTGAAAGTACCCGCAGAAATTCTGCGGCAAAAAGGAATTTGGCAAGAGGCACCGGTACGCTGATAAAATCCTTACCACGCCCTACTGTCAAGGCAAAACCGCTTTTACCCCCTCTCTCCCATTTCTCCACAGCCAAAGTGGTAACTATTTCCTCTTTTTTTTCGCCGGTAGAAAAGGTATGTGGATTCAGCTTTTCCTTACATGACACTGCAGATGCCGAAACCTGGCGTATAAGCCCGGATAAGCCGTAGGCTTCGTCAGGTTCGCAGATGAAGCGGATCTGGGTGACCTCATCCGGCTTCGTCTTTGGAGTCAACTTAAAAAAGCGAAGGTGAATCCTGCCGCTCCGTTCAGTAACCGATCCATGCTCCTCACTGGTTTTAATAGCCTCACGTATTTCAACTCCGGTAGATTGAGAAAAAATTTCGTAGCAGCGGCAGCGTTTCAGTTCGTCACTTTGCGGCATACTGTCCTCCTATATATTTGTAGTAAAACAGACACGATTTACAAATATACTTTTAAGGCAATCAGGCAAATGGATTCCTGATGGTGATCGTCTGATCGCGCCGTGGTCCGACCGAGACCAGCACAATTGGGCAGCCGGCCAGCTCTTCCAGCCGCTTTACATACGACTGCGCTGTTGCCGGCAGTCCAGCAAAGGTTGTGACTGCGGTAATATCCTCCTTCCAGCCTGGAAGCTCTTCGTAGACCGGCTGACACTTTTCAAACAGTTCCAACTGAGCCGGGAGGGTTTCGAGTGTTTTACCGTTACAGGTATAACCGGTGCAAACTTTGATGCTGTCGAATTCCGACAGCACATCCAGCTTGGTCAGGGCGATGCCGGTCAGGCCGTTTACCCGGACGGCATAGCGGATAACCATAGCATCGAACCAGCCGCAGCGGCGCGGTCGACCGGTCGTTGCGCCAAACTCGGCGCCGATCCGGCGAATCTCTTCACCAATGCCATCGGTCAGTTCTGTCGGGAATGGACCACTGCCAACACGGGTTACGTAAGCTTTTGATATGCCTATGATTTCATGAATATCGCGCGGGCTGACTCCGGAGCCGGTGCAGGCTCCACCTGAACAGGTTGACGACGACGTGACAAACGGGTAGGTGCCGTGGTCGATATCAAGCAGCGTCCCTTGAGCCCCTTCAAAAAGCGCCTTTTTGCCGGCTTTAATATCATTGCTGAGAATCAGCGAGGTATCAGCAACGTAGCGACGTAGAGCGTCGGCATATCCCTGGTACTCGGCGAAGATTTCGTCATAGCTGCACGGTGCTTCACCGAGAAAATTCTCCAGGAGGAAATTCTTCTCAACCAGAAACTCTTTCAGTTTGCTGGCGAAGGTATCGGCATCGATCAGATCCATCAGGCGGATGCCACGTCGGCCGATCTTGTCTTCGTAGCATGGGCCGATGCCGCGGCCGGTGGTGCCGATCTTCTTGTCGCCGCTTTTTGCCTCGCGAGCGATATCAATCCGTTTATGGTACGGCATGATAATGTGCATCGACTCGGACAACAGGAGAGCGGAGTCGTCCTTGATCCGGCCTGACTCCTTGAGTTTGGTAATCTCCCTGATGAACACTTCCGGGTCAAGGACTACACCATTGCCGATGATGCAGCGCTTCCCATCGTGCAGAATACCTGAAGGAATCAGGTGCAGAACGATCTTCTCGTTGCCGACCACCAGGGTATGCCCGGCGTTGTTCCCCCCCTGATAACGGACGACATCATCTGCATATTCGGTATAAATATCGACAACCTTGCCTTTACCCTCATCGCCCCATTGGGCTCCTACAATAACTACGTTTGCCATGTTCAGTTTTCTCCCCGGCTTTCTTCGATATGGTGCATCAATCCTGGCAGGTCAATCATACTGCTTACAATCGAGACCGTAGCGCAGTCACGGCTGCGTACGGCCTTGTATATATCTGTGTCGTTTCCGATAACAAGCATGCAGCGGATGTTCATTTTCTGTGCGTACGCAAGTGACTGTGCATAGTCGCGCAAAATGATGTCGCGAGCTGTGGTATAGCCGAGCGAACGGAGTCGCCGGGCAATTTGCAGGACGTTGCGACGGTCGTCCGAGGTATTGAACAGTAAAAAGTCAGTAGCAGCGCACCGTTGCAGATCCGGTCGCCGCTCCACCGTCTGCAGGAGATTGAGCAGATTGAAGGTGAAACCGGTTGCCGGCGCATCAAAGCCGTATCCGCTGATAAGGTTGTCGTAACGACCGCCACTGCAGACCGGCTCGCCAAAACCGGAGACAAAGCCTTCAAAGGTGATCCCTGAGTGATAATCAAGACCCCGTGTTTCCCCCAGGTCGATCGAAAGAAGATCGGTGATACCGTGAATATCGAGTATCGCCAGTACCTGCTGCAGATTATCGAGAGCAGCAGACGAACGGGGGTTGGTCACAATTTCCTGCGCTGTTTTCAATACATCCCGCCCGCCAAACAGACGGGTCAGCGCGCTTATTTCGCGAGCGGATTCAGGTGAAACAGGATGCTCTTTGAGGATGGAAGTCACAGCCGAGCTATCTTTTCGCGACACCGCTTCACGCAATTTCTGTAGAGGTTCACCATCAAGACCGGATGCCTGGAAAACGCCCTGGCAAAATTCCACCTGGCCAAGATCGATCGTGAAATCCTGCAATCCCAGCGCCTGCATCGCTTCAACCGTCATGACGATCATTTCGGCATCCGCCTCGGGCGAATCGAGCCCGATCAACTCAACACCGGTCTGAAACAGCTCACGACTCCGCCCGGTCTGAATCTCCGTCTGGCGCAAGACGCGCTCGCTGTAGCTGAGACGATGCGGGAGGGGCATCGCGGCCATCCGGGTTGCGGCAATGCGCGCTATCTGCGGGGTAATGTCCGGGGGGAGAGCCAGCAGTCTGCCGGACTGGCGATCGTCAAAACGATATGTTTTACCCTTGAGCTCCTCCCCCATGCCGGTGGAGAGCACATCTTCATATTCAAGCTTCGGCGTAATTACGCGCCTGAAGCCCCATAATTCAAATACACGCAGCAGTCTGTTTTCAATTGTGCCGATCTTCGCAGCCGCCTCAGGGAGGAAATCGCTTACGCCCCGTGGAAGCGCTATGTCATTGGACTGAAGAGCCATAGACTATAGAGTACTCGAAGTTGCCGGAACTATTTCGTTTGTCGACGGTGGCGGTAGCAGTGGTGTCTCTAAATCACTTTTTGGCAACGGAACCTTCACAGGTGTTTCGACCGGTGGAGCCGTTGCTGGTGCCGGTGCCGGAACCGGCGGCGGTGCGGTCATACCCGTGGCTGCCGGTTTCAATGGCTCAGCGGCCGGCGGCGGCTGATTCCCTTTTCCCTTATTATCGGCAGGATACTTGATCAACGAGGTCATCTCGTCAAATAATTTTCCGTAGACTTCCGGTTCCTCAGTTTGACGGAACAGCAAATCCTTTTTCCTCATCTCCAGAGTGCGGCGGATTCCGTCAATGGACTTGAAGCGGAGCTCTGTCGTGCTGGACTTATTCGCTTCAGATTCGCTGAAGTCTGGATACTGCAGGTTGACGAGAGGATAGTAGGGCGAAATATATCCCCTGAAATTAGGGTATTCCCACAGCGTAGTACCGTCAGAGCCGACTATCTGGGCGGTCATTATCAAAAAATTATAGTTGGTTTCAAGTGATGTCAGCAGGTTACTGGCATATATCTTGCTCATTTTGGTCAAGCCGCTCACGGTTACAACCATAACTGCGTCAAGGCGGTTTTTCTTTATATATTCGGCAATTGCATCATTTTTCCAGAAATACTTATTGTACTCAACGTTTGCGTCATGCCGCTTTTCACGTCGTGACATCAGCTCGTTGAAGAGCTGTCGCGGTTCATCGGCAAGCAGCACCACCGCATGAAAGTTGCCCGTGCCCTGGAGCTTGCTGACGAGCAGCGGCTCATTTTTTCTGTTAAGCTCCGAGATAACCGGCAACAGAAGTTCCTTCTGAGTGTGGTTAATATCAGAGTCAGCATCCACTAAAATCGGTGCAATCCCCAGTACCTTGACTTTTTCGGCAAAATTTTCTGTCGGGACATTGAAGTGATTCCGGGCGCAGCCGAGCATCGTTACGGCTACAAACAGCAGGCTAATGACGAGTCTTTTCATGCAATACTCCTTATTCATGCAATTTCTGGCAGCAACGGTATATCAGAAAGCAGGGCTGTTTGCCACTCAATTTGAGATTATCCAGCTTTTACTCTCTGACTTGCCCGTCCCCATATACGATAAATTTGGTAGTCGTCAGATCCTCCAGCCCCATCGGGCCAAAGGCGTGCAGCTTGGTGGTGGAGATACCTATTTCGGCACCCAGACCGAGCTGGCCTCCATCGGAAAAGCGGGTTGAAGCGTTGACCATCACACAGGAGGAGTTTACCTCACGAATGAAGCGCTGGGCGCGGCTGTAGTCGCTGGTGATGATCGATTCGGTGTGCAGCGAGCAGTAGCGGTTGATGTGGTCAATAGCGGCATCGATGTCATCAACAACCCGGCAGGCGAGAATCATTTCCAGATATTCGGCATGCCAGTCTTCTTCTGTCGCCGCTGTAGCGCCTGGTGCCAGATCGCAAAAGGCTTTATCGCCGCGTAATTCCACCCCGAGTGCTGAGAGTGTGGCGGCAATCCTCGGGATGAATTCGGCGGCTACATTCTTGTGAATCAGGAGTGTCTCAAGAGCGTTGCAGACGCCTGGACGCTGCGTTTTGCTGTTGATGATGATCTGCTCGGCCTTGCCATAATCTGCCGACTGATCGACAAAGACATGGCAGACACCCTTGTAATGCTTGATAACAGGAATACGTGAATTTTCCACTACAAAGCGGATCAGGCTCTCGCCGCCTCTGGGAATGATCAGATCGATGAACTCTTCCTGTTTGAGCATCTCCAGAACCCCCTCCCGTTCGGTGAACGGGATCAGTGAGAGTGCCGCACTGGGAATATCCATATCTTTCAATACCCTCTGCAGAACCGCAGCAATGGCAAGATTTGAGTTGATCGCCTCGGAGCCGCCACGCAGTATCACGGCATTGCCGGCCTTGAGGCAGAGGGCTGCGGCATCTGCGGTCACGTTGGGGCGCGACTCATAGATGATACCGATCGTGCCGAGCGGAATACGCATCTTCCCGACCATAAGGTCGTTCGGACGTTTCCACATTTTCGTAACTTCGCCCACCGGGTCAGGCAGGGCGGCAACCTCACGCAGGGCGGCAGCGATTCCGCTGATGCGTTTTTCATCGAGCATCAAGCGATCCAACATGGCATTTGAAAGACCTTTTTGCTTTCCGGTTTCAAGATCTTTTTGATTTTCCGAGATTATTTCCGAGGTTGCTTTTTCAAGGGCATCAGCCATCTTCAGGAGCATGTCGTTTTTTGTGGTGGTTGACAAGCGTGCCATTGCCAGTGAGGCAATACGGGCGTCCTGTGCAATTTTTACAACCTTTTCACTGATAGTCATGATGCCGCTCCAGGTTTTATCTCAACGGTTGATTTCGCCCGTTTTTTTTGGTTTCCCGATTTCAAACTTGTCCAGACGGTACTGCAGGGTTTTGTAGCTCATGCCAAGAAGCGGCGCTGCCTTGCCGATCACCCACTCTGCCCGCTCCATCGCCTTAACGATCAGCCCTTTTTCGAGAGACTCAAAATTGATCCCGTCGGCCGGCAGGTCAATATCAATGCCTCCTGGCAGTGAACCGCAGGCGGATATTTCGCCAGGGAGATCGTCCGGTTCGATATAATTGCTTTCGGCCATAAGAATAGAGCGTTCGATAACCGACTCGAGCTGCCGGACATTACCGGGCCAACTATAGTTCATCAGCAGCTTCAGAGTCTGCTTCGAGATGCCGTCTATCGCAATTCCTGCGGCCTTGCTGTATTTTTCCAGGAAGAATTCCGCCAGTTTTTTGATGTCGCTGCCACGCTCGCGGAGGGGGGGAAGATTGACCCTGATTACGTTCAGACGGTAAAACAGATCCTCGCGGAAAGTCCCTTTCTTGATCTCCTGTTCGAGTTCCTTGTTGGTCGCAGAAACCAGACGAACGTCAAGTGCTATATTACTCTTGCCACCGACCCGCCTGACCTCCTTTTCCTGGATGGCACGAAGCAGTTTGGCCTGCATGGCGACGTTCATCTCGCCGATTTCATCAAGGAAGACCGTACCGCCGTTCGCAGCTTCAAAAATACCGATCTCACGTGCATTCGCACCGGTAAAACTCCCCTTTTCATGCCCGAAAAGCTCGCTCTCGATCAAGGTGTCAGGAATGGCAGCACAGTTTATTGCGATAAAAGGTTTATCGCAGCGCGGACTCCCGTCGTGAATCGCCCGGGCGATAAGCTCTTTTCCGGTTCCCGATTCACCCACAATCAGGACAGTTGAATTCGAGGGGGCGATTTTGGCGATAATCCGGAAAACTTCCTTCATCTTGGGATGTTCACCCTGCATGCTGGGTATAGTGGCAATCGATTCAATCCGTTTCTGCAGCACCCGGTTTTCTCGGACCAGATTTATCCGCTCGAAAGCACGCAGCAGGGTAAGAACCAGATCATCCCGCTCCAGCGGTTTTTCCAGGTAGTCAAAAGCCCCTTTGCGCATAGCCTCAACCGCAGAATCAACCGAGCCGTGAGCCGTCATCATGATGATGCACTGTTGCGGATCATCGGCAAGAACCTTTTCTAACAGATCCAAACCGCTCTGTCCCTGCATCTTGAGATCGGTAATGATCAGGTCAAATTCTCGATTTTCCAGCTCTGCAAGCGCTTCCCGTACGCCGGGAACATCAACGATGTCATAGTTCTCTTTTTTCAGGATCAGGGTGAGGATGTCCCGCTGTCCCTTCTCATCATCAACTATCAGTATGCTGCCGTTATGTTTCATAGTTCCTCATTCAGGTTTCTGTTGGCTGCATCGGCATGGTAACGGTAATGGTCGTTCCTACACCTGCCTTGCTCTCAACGGCTATCTCACCGCCATGCTCCTTGATTATCCGTTCGGTTATGGCTAATCCCAGACCGATACCGACATCCTTGGTGGTAAAATAGGGCTGGAATATCTTGCTGATATCTTCGGAAGGAATGCCGCTCCCCTGATCGCTGAAGGTCAGTTTCACCTGTCCATTATCTAATCGTGCTCCAAGGGTTATCGTACCACCGTCCGGCATTGCCTGAGAAGAGTTCGTGACAAAGTTAAGGATGCAGTTGCGGAATAGCTCGCCATCAATCCAGAGTGGCGGCAGATCAGCCGGAATCTGTTGGACAACAGCAACGTGCTGCTCCGTCAAGCGACCCTGCAGCACCGGCAGAACCTTGGCCAGCAGCTCCCGATAGCCAACCTCTGCTCGGCGGAGTTTGAGCGGCCTGCCATAGTTCATGAAGTTCACCACCATATAATTTGCGCGGCGCACCTCTTCTTTTATATTGTCAGCCAAACTCTCCAACTCAGGGCTTCTGTCACCGCATAGAGGGAGCATCTCGGTTTTAAGGTGATCAATCGCCAGGCTGATATAGTTGAGCGGGTTACGTATCTCATGGGCGATGCCTGAAGCCAGTTGCCCTACACGGGAGAGGTGTTCTGCCTCATAGAGGCGTTTTTCCAGAGTTTCACGCTCCCGCAGCTTTTCTACCATGTCGTTGAAGCCTACCGCCATCTCTCCGATTTCGTCGTTGCTCTCCACCGGAATGGTAACGGAGAGATCGCCGGCAGAAACCCTCTTGAAGTCCACAACCAGATTTTTGATTGGAGTGGTGTAGCGCCTGGCGAGAAAGATGATCAGACCGATACCGACGGTAAACACCATGCCGGTTGCAAACAGGCGGCGGATAAAATTGGCGCGTTGAATATCACGAATATTATCAAGTAGCATGTTGATCTGGACATAGCCAAGTTGTACGTCACCGACTATTACCGGCACAACTACTTCATATGGTTTCTGGGAGAGCACTCCGCCGCCAATCGGCTTCTTTATCGCGTGTATCCCTTTTTCAAGTTTTTTGAGTTCCCGTTTCTTACCGATCTTTTCCGGATCGGAAGAGTCGATAATCTCCCCCTCCGTGTTGAAGATGTTGATTTCGTTGATCCCCTTCTCGCGGGCCTTAATCAGATAATCAGTCAGGCGGGAGGTCTCGGTCTCGGAAGTAAGATCCTCAATGCTCATCTGAACAGCTTTCGATATCTCCTGAGAACTTTCCTGAATTTCATTTACCAGTGCGGTCTGGGCTGACTGATTGAGGATAAAAAGGGTCAGCATCGCCAGAACCAGCAGCGAAAGCATGATGATGATCAGCTTGGCGTTAAGTTTCATGGGAGCGGACTATTCCACCATTTCGCCGATCAGATCATAATCTGATGAATCGGTGATCTTGAGCGTGACTATGTCACCGATATTGGCGGTACCTGAGGTGATATAGACCTGACCGTCGATGTCAGGTGCCTGCCGCGATGAACGCCCCTTAAGCAGCAGCTCCGTCTCTTCGCTGACCCCCTCGACAATAACCTGCTCGGTTGTGCCGATCAATGTGCGGTTGTGCCGGAAGGAGAGACGCGCCTGGGCTCGCATCAGTTTGCGGTAGCGCTCCCGTTTGACCCTCTCCGATACCTGCTCAGGCATTTCTGCTGCAGGAGTCCCATCTTCCCGTGAGTAACAGAACACACCAAGGCGATCGAAGCGGGTCTGCTCAACAAAGGTGGTCAAGGCAGTAAAGTCTTCAATAGTCTCGCCGGGAAACCCGACAATCAGCGAGGTTCTGAGGGCAATGCCGGGGATTTCGTTGCGCAGTTTAGCTATCAGATCACGAATCTGCTGTTCCGAACTCCTCCGTTTCATGGCTTTCAGAACCGGATCAGAGATATGCTGGATCGGAATATCCAGATATTTGCAGACCTTTGGCTCATCCCGAATCAGGGCGATCAGGCTGTCGGTGATGCCGTCAGGATAGGCGTAGAGCAGCCGTATCCAGAGGAGCCCATCAATCCCGGCCAAGCGCTTGACCAGCGTTTCCAGTGAAGTGCCGTCAGCCAGGTCGCTGCCATAGCGGGTGATATCCTGGGAGATGATGTTAATCTCCTTTACTCCGCGGGCAACAAGTCGCTCCGCCTCGGCCACCAGCGCGTCAACCGGTCGCGAACGGTATGCGCCGCGCAGTTTCGGGATGATGCAGTACGAACAGCAGTTTGAGCAACCCTCGCCGATTTTCAGGTATGAAAACCAGGCTGGTGAAGAATTCAGGCGCGGCAAGGTCTCATCATAGATAAAATCGGGATCGCCGATATAACGGAGCTGCCCTTCAGTACCGCTCTTTTCGGCCAGAATTTCGGCGATGCGCGGATAGTCACCGGTACCGATGAAGATATCCACTTCCGGAAGTTCCTTCGCCAGCTCCTCCTGATAGCGCTGCGGCAGACAGCCGGAGACGATCAGGGTATGGCAGCGTCCGTCGTGCTTTCGTTCGGCCAGATCGAGGATCGCGTCGATACTCTCCTGCTTGGCTTCCTTGATGAAGGAGCAGGTGTTGACGATTATGACATCGGCATCCTTCTCGTCCATGGTGATTTCGTAATCTTGTTTCGAGAGTACTCCCAGCATGACTTCGGCATCCACCAGATTTTTCGGGCAGCCGAGGCTGACCATGTTTACTTTCTGTTTAATTATTTCGCTCACGTTTTCCCTCTTCAGGTCATGTTTTTTTATACGGCGAATGCGGTTTGAGAATAAAGTCGCGCTTCTTGTCGTGCTTCAGTGGCCTGTTCACGGCCTGCATCTCCAAGTATTCGGGGGAGCCGTCGGTAATGGTATGGCTGTCGAAGAGGGACGGGGTGTCACTGTAAGCACGATCGGTGAGAACTTTTTGAATGGCGGCGATGCTGAAGGGTTTGAGAATGATATCTGGCCGGGTTGATTAAACTCATCACGGTTGTAGAATTTCATGAACCAGCACCACCATCAATGTATTAATTGTAAGGCGGTCACTGTAATTTATTTGCCATGCGTCTGCAACAGCTTTATTTGGCGAAAAGCAGATTTTTAATGTGACATAATGACAGACCCCTTCACTGCGGAGTCCGGATTTTTTCTAATATCCTATACCTGAATAGACTGAAGCACTCTTCTCATCTCTTCCGTGATTGCAGCCGGTCTGCGAGTCTCACGGCTGACATAGACATGGATGAAGTGTCCCTGTGCCGACAGTTGCGCCTCATCCTCCCGAAAAACACCCACATCATAGCGCACACTTGAATTGCCCAGTTTCGCCACGCGTAT
>CAYQMO010000054.1:0-19036 GCA_964418315.1 uncultured Geobacter sp.
ATATAGTGCTTTTTTTTTAGTTATCGTTATGCTATTTAATCGACACTAAATTATAGTAACTCAACTGAGGAGGCATCAATGAGTAACCAAGGTAGAAATGAGCAACTGACTAAGTGGGTAGCAGAAGTCGTGGAGTTGTGTGAACCTGAAAAGGTTCATTGGTGCAGTGGTTCGCAGGAGGAGTACGATCTGCTCTGCAAGCAGCTTGTTGAGAGTGGCACATTCAAGAAGCTGAACCCGGAGAAACGTCCGAACAGTTATCTGGCCTGGTCTGATCCGGGCGATGTTGCCCGCGTTGAAGACCGTACTTTTATCTGCAGCATTTCCAAGCAGGATGCCGGCCCTACCAACAACTGGATGGCGCCTAAAGAGATGAAGGAGACTCTGAACAAGCTCTTCAAAGGGTGTATGAAGGGTCGCACCATGTACGTCATTCCGTTCAGCATGGGGCCCCTCGGTTCGCCAATTGCCAAAATCGGTGTTGAAATATCAGACTCTCCATACGTTGCGGTTAATATGCGTATCATGACCCGTATGGGGTCGGCTGTACTCGACGTCCTTGGTAATGGCGAGTTTGTCCCCTGTCTTCACTCAGTAGGTGCCCCGCTTGAGCCGGGTCAGAAAGATGTGCCATGGCCCTGCAACAAGGAAAAGTATATTGTCCATTTCCCTGAAGAGCGTTCAATCTGGTCTTTCGGCAGCGGTTACGGCGGCAACGCCCTGCTTGGGAAAAAGTGCCTTGCACTCCGCATCGCATCCAAAATAGCCAAGGATGAGGGATGGCTTGCTGAGCACATGCTTATCTTAGGCATTGAATCACCGCAAGGCGAG
Source organism: uncultured Geobacter sp. (assembly GCA_964418315.1). Classification (GTDB taxonomy): domain Bacteria; phylum Desulfobacterota; class Desulfuromonadia; order Geobacterales; family Pseudopelobacteraceae; genus JACRCG01. Next base: position 832 of record CAYQMO010000054.1, read on the forward strand.
AAAACCTATCTTGGTGCAGCATTCCCGAGTGCCTGTGGTAAAACAAATCTTGCGATGCTTGTGCCGCCGGAAAGTTTTACCGAAAGCGGCTGGAAAATTACGACCGTTGGTGATGACATCGCCTGGATCAAACCCGGCCCTGATGGAAGGCTGTACGCGATAAACCCGGAATACGGTTTCTTTGGCGTAGCTCCCGGCACTTCAGACAAAACCAACCCGAACGCCATGATTTCATGCGCTTCAAATTCGATATTTACCAATGTGGCTTTAACACCAGATGGTGATGTCTGGTGGGAAGGGATGACAGACTCCAAGCCTGCTAGTCTGACTGACTGGCAGGGTAACCACTGGACTCCTGAATGCGGTAAAAATGCCGCGCACCCCAACTCCCGCTTTACTTCTCCTGCCGGACAATGCCCCTCTATCGACCCGGAGTGGGAGAATCCGGCGGGCGTACCGATGGCTGCCTTTGTCTTCGGCGGGCGCCGCAATACGGTAATTCCTTTGGTCTATCAATCGTTCAACTGGAGCTTCGGTGTCTATATGGCCGCCACCATGGGCTCTGAAACAACCGCTGCAGCGGTCGGCGCTACCGGTGCTGTAAGGCGTGACCCGTTTGCCATGCTGCCTTTCTGCGGGTATCATGTCGCTGATTATTTTGCTCACTGGCTGCAGGTAGGACGGACTACCCCGGTACCGCCACGGATCTTCAGTGTCAACTGGTTCCGTAAAGATGAAAACGGTAACTTCCTCTGGCCGGGCTACGGAGAAAATATGCGTATCCTGAAATGGATCGTTGAGCGCGTCAATGGCAATGCCGCAGCAGTTGAAAGCCCTCTTGGATGGATGCCGAAATACGAGGATCTTGATTGGACTGGATTAGACAGTGTCACCCGCGATCAGTTTTATGAGTTGATGTCAGTTGATCGTGGCGTTTGGAAGGAAGAGCTTGTTTCTCACGAAGAGCTCTTTGTTAAAATGTACGATCGCCTGCCGAAAGAGTTTCCGCACATTCGTGAACTGATTCTGTCAGGTGTATGGCGTTCGCCGGAGCATTGGGAGCAGTTCCACCCTTCAACAGATCAGAACAGTTAATTCCGCTTTTAAGGGCACCGTTTAATACGGTGCCCTTGTTTATTCATCTACTTCAATTTCCCTTACGCGCAGCTCTTCTCCCGCCAAAATAGTCACCTTATTGCTGCCGCACTCTGTACAGGAACCATAAAGTTCCTTTAGCGGCGCCTCCAGATTGCAATCAAGACACCGCCCCATGCCTGGGACCCTGATGATGTTCAGACGGGCACCTTCCAGCAGGGTTTCCCGCGAGCAGGCCTCAAAGCAAAATTCAATCGCTTCCGGTACAACACTGCTCAGCTCTCCTATTTCAATGTCAAGCGAGCTGACACGCCTGCCGCCCGCATGATCGAGGCAAAGTTCAATTATCCCCTGCGTGATTGACATTTCGTGCATAGTTGCTCCGATAGCGCATAAAAAAACCTGCGAGGCTGAAACCCCGCAGGCTTTTGTGTACTCCCTGATGGAAAGCGAATTACTTCTTAGGAGCTTCAGGTGCGGCTGCTGGTGCTGCTGCAGGTGCAGCGCCGGATTTTGCGGTCATCGGAGCCTGAACAGGCTTAGGTGCCTCAACAGCAGGAGCTGGTGCAGGAGCTGGCGCTTCTTCTTTTTTCTTGCAGCCTGCGGCGAATACAGTTGTAAGTGCCAATACGAGTGCCAAGGATATCAGTTTCTTCATTTTTGTTACCTCTTTCTCTTGTGAGTTTACCATTTAAACGCAATGCGCATGGTTTATAAATCGACCTTGGAATATACGCAATTTATCGAGAAAGTCAAGCTTTTTTTCACTGACAGTTTTTATTCCCTGCATTAATTTCAATTTCAACGTAATGGTGTTAGCACACAGTATGTCGCTCCACCTTGAAATGCATTAAACCGTGTGTTACAACCAAGCACCGATTTCAGTAGACGAAGAGGCACGAAAAGATGGCAGAGCAGACACCCATGATGCGGCAATATCTTGAGATCAAGTCCGGCTACCCCGATGCGATCCTGTTTTTTCGCATGGGGGATTTTTATGAAATGTTCCTGGATGATGCGCTGCTGGCATCCAGGGTTCTTGATATCGCCCTGACCTCGCGCAACAAAGGGAGCGGCGACGAGATTCCCTTCTGCGGTGTTCCCTACCATTCAGTCGCTCCCTATATTGCCAAACTGATTGAAACCGGCCACAAGGTGGCGATCTGCGAGCAGGTCGAAGATCCGAAACAGGCCAAAGGCATCGTCCGGCGCGAGGTTGTCAGGGTCGTCACCCCCGGTCTCCTGATCGAGTCGGAGAGCCTTGTCCCGGATGAAAATAATTATCTGCTGTCACTATGCGAAATTTCAGGTGGCAGTTGGGGCTGTGCCTGGCTCGATGTCTCCACCGGGGAATTTCGCGCTACGGAGCAGGCAGGCGCAGCTGCTGCACTAGCTGAATCTGTCGGGATCAACCCGCGCGAGATTCTGCTCTCCGATTCCGTTGAGCGTGATGCTCTGCCTGCCGATCTCCGTGCATTCCTGAACGAAAGGATTATCTCACGGGCTCCGGCCTGGATCTATGACCGCGATTATGCAACGAAGCTTCTCTGTGACCACTTCGGGGCGGTATCGGTCGAGGCGCTCGGCCTTGAAGGCGCTCCGGCGGCACTGCTGGCCGCGGCCGCCGCCCTCTATTATCTGCGTGAAAACCGCAAGGCGGCACTGCCGCATATCCGGGATATTATAGTATCCCGGCGCAGCCAGCATCTGGCACTTGACCCCGCTACCCGTCGTAACCTCGAGATTACCGCCAGCATGGCGGAGGGAAAACGGATCGGCTCACTGCTCGGCTGCCTGGATCGCACCGGCACGGCGATGGGTGCCCGTCGTTTGAAGCAGTGGCTCAGCTATCCGTTGATTGAGCTTGAGCCGATCAGAGAGCGACTTGATGCCGTAGAAGAGATGCTGGAGTCGCCGGATTTGCGGGAAAAGCTTGCCGCGCGCTTGAAAAATGTTGCCGATCTTGAGCGACTGAACGGTCGTATCGGCATGGCCAGCGCCGGTGGTCGTGATCTGCGGGCACTGCATGATTCACTGATATATATCCCCTTTGTACTTGAGCTGCTGGAGGGAACTGAGAGCAGTCTGCTAAAGTCGCTGGTGGTCACTATTGATCCTCTGGATGATATTTGCCAACTGGTGTCGCGCGGAATTATAGAAAGTCCGCCGTTTTCTTTGCGTGAGGGGGGGATTATTGCAACGGGTTATAACGCTGAACTTGATGAACTGCGCGCCATCAGCAGTGAAGGGAAGGGGTTTATAGCCCGGCTGGAAGCTCAGGAGCGAGCCAGAACCGGTATCTCCACCCTCAAAATCCGCTACAACCGGGTTTTCGGCTATTCAATCGAAATCACCAAAAGCAATCTGTCTGCGGTTCCGGCTGATTACGTCCGGCGTCAGACGCTTGCCAATGCCGAACGTTACATAACCGAAGAGTTGAAAAACTACGAGGAAAAGGTGCTGGGGGCTGAAGAAAGGATCTGCACCCTCGAATTCACGCTATTTCAGGAAATTCGTGAGCTTGTGGCTGCCCAGGCCGAGCGGATCTCCCGTACCGCTGATGGCGTGGCGATTCTTGACGTCCTTCTCTCCCTGGCCACGGTTGCCGGTGAGCGCAGTTACTGTAAGCCGCTCGTTGATAATTCCGCAGTTATTAACATTCGTGACGGACGCCATCCGGTGATAGAAGCGATGAAGCTTGGCGAACGTTTCGTGCCGAACGATACACAGCTTGATGCTGAAACAAACCAGCTTTTGATGATTACCGGCCCGAATATGGCGGGTAAATCAACCTATATGCGCCAGGTGGCGCTAATTACCCTGATGGCGCAGGCCGGTAGTTTTGTCCCCGCCTCAGAGGCGCATATCGGCATCGCCGACCGGATCTTCACCAGAGTCGGCGCCGGTGACAATCTGGCTCGCGGCCAATCAACCTTCATGCTGGAGATGATGGAGGCGGCCGGGATACTTCGTAACGCCACCCCGCAGAGCCTGATAATTATGGATGAAATCGGTCGCGGCACCTCGACTTTTGACGGTGTTTCAATCGCCTGGGCCGTTGCAGAGTATATCCACGACACCCCCACCTGTCGCAGTCGAACGCTCTTTGCCACTCACTACCACGAACTGACGGAACTTGCCGTGACGCGTGAGCGGATTAAAAACTTCACCGTAGCGGTACGGGAGTGGAACGATCAGATTATCTTTTTACGCACAATCATCCCCGGCGGAGCATCCCATTCCTACGGCATTCAGGTGGCTCGGCTGGCTGGAATGCCGTCTGATGTCATCGAGCGCGCAAAGGAAATCCTGCGTAACCTGGAAAATGGTGAGTTTGAAGAGGGAGCCCCACGGCTGGCCAAGAGCAGCAAAAAACCGCAACGTGAGCCATCTCCCCAGTTTTCACTGTTTGAAACCGGTGAAGATCTGTTGCGCCAACGCCTGAAGAAGCTTAATATTAGCACGCTCACCCCGCTGGAAGCACTTAACATGCTGGATGAATTAAAGCGGATGGCTTAATAATACTTCTCTCGAAAAACCAGTAGTAGATTGCATTAATCCATAGGAATATATATAGTTCATTTCCCGAAGCTTCTAAATAAAAATGGCTTGTTATCTCTGCCTCAAAAGGATGGCTATCATGACCACAGTTGATGTAACACCCGATCAGGATAAAAAACCGACCGTAGCGGATCTACAGCGCTCTTTTCTCCGTCACCTGCAGTATACCCTTGTAAAAGACAAGTTCTCTGCGACACAGGCGGACCTTTATCTGGCGCTTGCATACGCCGTGCGTGACGTACTGGTAGATCGCTGGCTTGATACCCAGCAATCCTACTACATTCATGACGCGAAACGGGTATATTACATCTCGATGGAATTTCTGATGGGGCGTACCCTTGGAAACAGCCTGATAAATCTTGGCATCATGGAGGAGTGGCAGTCGGCCCTCAAGCAGATGGGAATTGATGTTGAAGAGCTGCAGGAGGTTGAGTGGGATGCCGGCCTCGGAAACGGGGGGCTTGGGCGTCTGGCAGCATGTTTCCTCGATTCGATGGCGACGATGAGTCTTCCGGCGTATGGCTATGGAATCCGCTATGAATACGGCATGTTCTATCAGAAAATACTCAACGGTGGCCAGGCGGAATTTCCTGATGACTGGCTGCGCTATGGCAATCCGTGGGAGTTTGAGCGCCAGGAGCATCTCCATCAGGTCAAGTTTTTTGGCCGGATTGAAAGCTACCAGGATGATCAGGGACATAGCCGCTACAACTGGGTCGACACAAGTGATGTAATGGCGCTTGCTTATGATTTTCCGATTCCTGGATACGGCAATGAAACCGTAAATACCATGCGGCTCTGGAGTGCCAAATCGACCCGTGATTTTGAACTTGGCTCGTTTAACCAGGGCAATTATATCGGCGCTGTCGAATCAAAAATGCGTACGGAAAATATTTCCAAAGTACTGTATCCGGCGGATCACATGGCTGAAGGGAAGGAATTACGCCTTCGCCAGGAGTATTTCCTCTCTTCCGCCACGGTTCAGGATATATTCTATCGCTTTGCAAAAAAGCATGACGACTTAACTATGTTGCCGGAAAAAGTGGCTATTCAGTTGAATGATACTCATCCGACTCTGGCTATCCCGGAACTGATGCGCATTCTGCTTGATGACAAGCGGCTTGATTGGAATGAAGCGTGGCACATTGCTCTCCATACCTTTGCCTACACCAACCATACGGTGCTTCCTGAAGCGCTCGAAAAGTGGCCGGTGCAGATGATGGAGAGAATTCTGCCGCGTCATCTCCAGATTATTTATCGTATCAACGAGCTCTTCATTCAGCAGATCATCGCCAGTTTTCCGGGTGACAATGACAGGCTGCGGCGGATGTCAATCATCGGTGAAGATGGTGAGCGCTGCGTACGGATGGCACACCTGGCGATTGTCGGCAGCCATTCTGTCAATGGTGTCTCGGCTCTGCACAGCGAAATACTTAAAAATGAACTATTTCATGATTTTTATCAGCTCTGGCCGGAACGCTTCAACAACAAGACCAACGGCATTACCCAGCGGCGCTGGCTGAAATACTGCAACCCCTGGCTGGCTGACCTGATATCTTCAAAGATAGGCGATGGCTGGACGACTAATCTTGACGAGCTGAAAAAACTGATTCCGTTTGCGGAAGATCCTGAATTTCAGCAGATGTGGATCGAGGTCAAGCGAGCCAACAAGCAGAAACTGACCGATTATATCCTCGAACAAAACAGCATTATTGTTTCTCCGGAATCAATGTTTGACTGCCAGACAAAGCGTATTCATGAGTACAAACGCCAGCTTTTGAATGTGCTGCATGTCATCACCCGTTATAACCGTATCAAGGCTAACCCCGGTGGAAATTTTGCCCCACGAACCGTCATTTTCGGCGGTAAGGCGGCTCCCTCCTATTACATGGCAAAGCTGATAATCAAATTGATCAACTCCGTCGGTTCAGTCGTCAACAATGACCCGGTGATTAAAAATCTTCTCAAAGTGGTCTTCCTCAGCAATTACAATGTCACGCTGGCAGAGATGATCTTTCCCGCCTCGGATCTTTCCGAGCAGATTTCTACCGCCGGCACTGAAGCGTCCGGTACCGGAAACATGAAGTATTCTTTGAACGGAGCACTTACGGTCGGCACTCTGGACGGTGCCAATATTGAGATCATGGAAGAGGTCGGACGCGAAAATATTTTCATTTTTGGCATGACCGCCGAGCAGGTTACCGGACTAAAAAAAGCCGGCTACCAGCCGTATGATTACTACTCCCATAACCCGGAGCTGAAACAGGCGATCGATATGATCGGCAACGGTACTTTTTCAGACGGTGACCAATCGATTTTCAAGCCGATTGTCGATACGCTGCTCGGTCTCGATCACTATCTGCTGCTTGCAGATTACGCATCATATATAGCATGTCAGGATGATATTGATTCATTGTACCAGCAGCCACACGAATGGGCGCGCACATCAATTCTAAATACTGCCGGCATGGGCAAATTTTCCAGCGACCGTACCATTAACGAGTATGCTAGTGAAATATGGGGCATCAAGCCGGAAAAAATCAGCCGCCACAGTCGGCGGGATTTGTTTTAGCTGAATTGCAGATTTCTTTCTTTGGGCACTCACTACGAACCACACATTTCAGGAGGAGAACCACCATGATCATCCGGAAAAAGTTTCTTGATTACGAGTATGAAGAAGTACTTGACGGCAGGGTACGTGAATTGATCAGAGTGGGGTGCGCCATTGCAGTCGGGTGTCCTACCTGACTGAAAAAACACTTCGCGGTCGCGAAGTCTGAAGGAGCCACCGAGTCGGAACTGCGGGAAGCAATCGCTTACGGTATGATTGCACCTGGCGGACGCGCAAAAAATTTCGCTCTGGATATGCTCGCAGAGATACAGTCGGACAACTTAGAGTAATAACCAAATGCATCTGGAAAAGCTGCAAGCCTTTGTACTTTCAAACACCGACTATGGCGAAAGTGACCGGATTGTGTCACTCTTTACCCTGGAACATGGTCGCATGAAAGGATTCGCCCGTGGCGCCAGAAATAGTCACAAACGCTTTGGCCCGGCGCTTGAGCCGTTCGCCCGGATTGACCTCCAACTGAATCATAAAGAGGGGCTCTCCTCTCTGCGCAGCGCTGATATAATAACGCTATATTCCGGAATTCGGAACGACCTCCGCACGATTGCCCATGGGCTGTATGCCTGCGAACTGGTGGAGTGCCTGACCCCCGAAGGACAGCCTCTCCCCCGCCTGTATCGTCTGTTGGCCTCCTATCTTGAACGGCTGGACTCCGGATATAGTGAGGAATCCGACCGTCGGATGTTCGAAATAAATGTGCTGAATATCCTTGGCTACCGCCCTTCACTTGATGGATGCAGCCGCTGCGGTGCAAATTTTAGCGGATTAGGGGCTCTTCTGCAGCAGGGGGGGGAACTGGCGTGTCGCTCTTGTGCCGCAACCGGTCGTCAGATGTCGCCGGCTTCCCTTCAATGGCTGAAATCCTGTCTTGCTACCGGCCGTTTCGGTCAGGTAACACCCGATACAGAAACAGTGGAACAGGCCGCTGTTCTGCTGGATGAGTCAATTACCACCCATGCCGCCAGAAAGTTGAAAAGTCTGGATTTTTTGCAACAGGTGTCTCCCTGACGTATCGGTACCTAAATCAACCTTTACAATGGACGGATACTGAGTAATAATGCGCGACCGTAAACCGTAAGACCATATCGCAGAGATTGGACAGTTACAGGCAATGGAAGTTCGAATTTATTATGAGGATACTGATGCTGGCGGTGTTGTGTATCATGCCAATTACATTAAGTATATGGAACGGGCTCGTACCGAATTTTTCCGCCGTCACGGTTTTCTTGTCGCAGAACTAGCTGATAATGGCTTTGTATTTCCGGTAGTGCGGCTGGAGATAGATTTCAAATCACCGGCTCTTCATGATGACCTCCTTTCTGTAACAACCTCTCCAACCCGTATCGGCGGATCATCCATTACGTTCAACCAGATAATAGTCAGGCCAAGTGACGGCAGAGTGTTGGCAGACGGGCTGGTCACTCTGGCATGTATTGGCCGGACATTGAAAGCCAGGCGGATACCGCTGGAAATCCGCCGAATGCTTGAAGATGAAATGGAGAGCGTTGCATGACCACCCTCAGTGACGCTAGAATTGAGCGCGCTGAAGCCCTTGACCTGTTGCTGCACGGAGATCTGTTGTCCCTCGGCAGGAGAGCCGATGAAATCCGGCGCAGACTTCATCCTGATGGTATGGTTACCTTTGTTGTTGACCGCAATGTGAACTATACCAATATCTGTGAATCACGCTGCTCTTTTTGCGCCTTTTATCGGAGTAAGGATGCAGCCGACGCCTATATTCTGACCTCTGAGCAGATTTACCAGAAAATCACCGAACTTGTTGAACAGGGGGGAACCCAACTTCTTATGCAGGGAGGGCTCAACCCAGATCTGAAAATTGATTATTTTGAAGAGCTTTTCCGGGAAATTAAGATGCGTTTCCCGACGATCCGGAATCATTCCCTATCGCCTGCGGAAGTTATCTGTATCGCGACCCACTCAGCGCTTACAATTGATGAAACATTGCTGCGCCTGAAAAACGCCGGACTTGATTCCATTCCGGGCGGTGGGGCTGAAATACTGGTGGATGAAGTGCGCAGCAGCATTTCTCCCAGAAAAATCGGCTGGCGGCAGTGGAGCGAGGTCATGCTGAAAGCGGCGGCTTTAGGTATGCCGACGACCGCCACGATGATGTTCGGCAGCTCCGAAAAACCGGAAGATATCGTTGAGCATCTTTTTCGGGTGCGCGAGATCCAGGATGAGGGAGGCTCGTTTACGGCCTTTATTCCCTGGACGTATCAGCCGGGAAATACCGAACTGGGGGGGACTACCGCCACTGGAGTCGATTATCTGAAAGTGCTGGCGTTGTCACGCATCGTACTGGACAATATCCCCAATATCCAGGCCAGTTGGGTTACACAAGGAGCCAAGATGGCCTCTGTAGCTCTCTTTTTTGGAGCGAATGATCTTGGTGGCACAATGCTTGAGGAAAATGTCGTCGCCGCTGCCGGCTGCAGTTTCCGCATGTCACAGAAAGAGATGATCTCCCTGATACATGGAGCCGGTTTCAGAGCGGCTCAGCGCAGCACAACCTATTCGATACTGAGGGAGTTTACGGTTTGAATCCTTTCCAAATGCAGGCTGGAACCTGCGAAATAATTGCCTCCGCACCGCGCCTGGCTGAAGTCGCTGCGCTCCTTTCCCGACAGAGTGAAATTGCCGTCGATATGGAGATGGATTCCCTCCATCATTATCGAGAAAAAGTCTGCCTTGTCCAGGTCTCAACCCGTCAGCAAAGCTGGCTGATCGACCCGTTGGCACTGACATCTCTTGAGCCGTTGGTCGCTCCATTAGCCAATCCGGAAATTATCATCGTCATGCATGGGTCTGATTACGACATCAGATCACTGCATCGGGACTACGGCATTGAAGTGACGAACCTCTTTGACACCATGATCGCCGCTCGTTTTCTTGGCATAACCGAGTTTGGACTAGCCGCGTTATTAAAGGCGCGTTTTGGAATCGAGCTGGATAAAAAATATCAAAAGGCCGATTGGAGTAAACGGCCATTGAGCCGTGAGATGTGCGCCTACGCCGCCGCTGACACTTCGGATCTTCTTCCACTGTATGACCAATTCCGGGCGGAACTTGAGCAAAAAAACCGGTTGGCATGGCTAGAAGAGGAAGGACGCGCATTATGTCAGGCGCGAATATCAGAAAAAGATGGCCCGTTGTTCCTCTACTGTAAAGGGGCCGGGAAATTGCGTGGTCGTACTCTTGCAGTTCTCGAAGAGCTTTTACAACTGCGGGATCGGCAGGCAGAGCTCCTTGATCGACCGCCATTCAAAGTGTTGTCGGCTGACACCCTGATTGAGATTGCGGAAAACAGACCTCAGTCGCTCTACGAGCTATCGCTTTTTAAAGGTATGACACCGGGGCAGCTCCAGCGGCATGGCAGCGGTATGTTGTCGGCAATTGAACGAGGCGAGGCAACAGCGGATAACAGGTTGCCCCGATTTCCCCGCAGTGTAAAGAAAGAGGTTCTGGAGAGAGTCAAGGAACGCTTGAAAATCCTCAAAGTCTGGCGGGAGCAGTTCAGCCGCGAGCTGGCTCTTGATCCGGGTGTACTAGCACCGAATTGGCTGCTGGAGGCGGTTGCCGATACCGAAAGTGCTTCAAAAGAGGAGCTTGATAACGTACCCGGAATGAGGGAGTGGCAAAAGCGGCTCTATGGAGAAGATCTGGCACGCGTACTTGCAGCGGCGTAGGTATGAAATATCCTGATTCGTTCTCATTAGCCGCTTGGCATCCTAAAAGTTCCCTCTCCATGAGGGAGAGGGTTAGGGTGAGGGGGGAATGCCCGGTTTATGCAGCATCTTTCCACCCTCATCCGGCCTTCGGCCACCTTCTCCCTCAGGGAGAAGGGTCTGATCGGCGAGGTAGAACAAATCGGGTGAAACGTTGCACTCCAGCCGTCCCGGTGGATCGGGGCGGCGCCCGCAGGGCAGGTTTCACCCTGATCGAAATAGCCGTTGTGCTGGTAATTATCAGTATGGTCATGCTGTTGGTCCTGCCGCGACTCCCCTCATCTGACCAGGAAAATCTGAAAATATCCGCCCGGACACTTGCTTCAATGCTGCGCTATATTCAGGAACGGGCCGCCACATCACAAACCGGTTATCATCTGCTTTTGTCACCGGGAACAGAAGTCATAAAAATCTATGAAAACGGAGCTGACGGCAGCGACAAGGAACCGTCTGACCCGTTACTACAGAAATCAACGTTGAAAGAGGGTATTGTAGTTGCCGATGTCCGAATACCGAGGCTTGGCAAAATCAAAGACGGGCAGTTACGGGTGGATACCGGAGTAACCGGTATGCGGGATTTCATCACCATTCATCTCCGTTCAGTAGAGGGTCAATTCTGGACAGTAATGGCATTTCCTTCTGGTGGAAAGGTCAAGGCTTTCGAGGGATACCACGAGGAACCGCCATGAGGGGCGCGTCTTCAGGCTTTACACTTCTGGAAGTAATGGTGTCTCTCGCCATAATGGCCGGTGTTATTCTGACCCTGCTGGGCTCGGTTAACTACCATATCGGCATCATCGCAAACGAGCGCGACAGTACGACCCTGACGCTGCTGGCGAGATACCGTATGGATGAACTGCTGAAACAGGCACCTGAAAAAGGGGAGGGCACATTTGCCCCTGCCCACCCGGAACTGAGCTGGAAAGCAGATCTGCTCCCCGCAGATATACCGGGACTTCAGAAACTGGTAGTCAAGGTGCGGCGCGGTAGTGACGGCAGGGAGGTGGCGCTTGTCCGATACCTTCCGAAATAGCGGTTTCACCCTGCTGGAAGTTCTGATTGCAGTAGTGCTGTTAGGCATTCTTTCTGCGGCGCTTTATGGCAGCTATTTCGGAGTATTACGGGCACGGGATCGTGCCGCCTACGGGATGGAGTCGCGCCGGGAACTGGGCGTTACACTGGATCTGATTCGCCGCGAACTCTCCTCAGTGCAGTTTAATCGCAGCGACAAGCGGCTCCGCTTTGTCGTGGAAGATCGCGACAATTTCGGTATTCCGTCATCGACTCTTGAGATGACGACTCTTGTTCCGACAGCGGGGCAAAGCCGTAAAGAGTCAGGTATTGTTACCGTTGCCTACCGTATCGCCGAAAAAAATAAAAAGCGTATTTTGACCCGTCAGGAACGGGATCTCTTTTCAGAAGAGGAGACTGTATTGGCGTATCCTCAGATGGAGCAGATCAGTGCCTTTCTGGTGGAGTGTCATGACGGGGCGAAGTGGATAAAAAGCTGGGATTCCGCTATAAACGGTACTCTACCAAAGAGTGTGCGGGTAACAGTGCAGATCAAGGATGAAGGAAAAACAGTAGAATTTACCATTGTATCCGCCCCTCGGGTGAACGGCTCATGAGCGGGAAGCTGAATAATGAATCCGGATTTGCCCTGATTCTGACTCTGGTCGTAACGGCGTTGATGGTAGCTGTCGTAGTCGAGATGATCCACCAGGTGTATGTGGACACCTCCTTGAGCCGCAGTTTCCGCGACGGTCAGCAGGCGTCAATACTTGCTGAATCCGGAGCGACCGGAGGGGCAAAACTTCTGCAGATGTCCCTTTCCGGTCGTGCATATACGTCGCTTGCCGACCGCTGGGCAACACCGCTTAAAGTTGAAGATGAAGCCGGTTCGCTGCTGATTACCGTTACAGAAGAGAGCGGCAAAATCAACATTAATGGTCTTGTGCAACCAAATGGAGAGTACGAACCGTTTACGCTGGCTCTGCTTCAGCGACTTAGTACGCAGTTGAAGATGCCGGAAGATCTCTGGGGGGGATTGGCTGACTGGATTGACAGCAACGACATGCCACGCTCTGGCGGCGCTGAATCGCCCTATTACCGTACTCTTAAACCGCCATACAGCGCACGTAACGGCAGATTGATGACAGTGACTGAACTGTCGTTGGTAAAAGGATTCAGTCCGGAAATTCTCGGCACCTTGCGCCCTTACCTGACTATTTATTCGGATCAGTCCGGTTCGCCGCAGTCAACAGTCAATATTAACACGGCCTCCAAGGAGGTGCTGGCGGCTCTTGATCCCCGCATTGACAGCCGTATGGCAGAGAGAATAGTTGAAGAGCGACGTCTGCTCCCGTTTAAATTACCTGGGGATCTTGCCAGGGTGCCAGGAATGGAGAGCGTTGCTCCCGGTCTTATAGGCAAAATCAGCGTCAAAGGGAATCTGTTCAGGATAATTTCAGTAGCTCGGGTAAAAGATTCCGGTCGAACGGTGGAGACGGTTGTGCGCCTGACAGGGGGCAACCCGGAATTTTTGTCGTGGCTGGAATACTGACAGAACCTGAAACACCAATTTTCGAACCACAGAGCAACTGAGCAACTGAGAAATCAAACCATAACCGTAAAATATAGGCTTTATAAGCAGGAGTGCGGCATATCATGGATTATCTTGTTTTACAGACAGAAGAACATCGGCTTACCGTTGCCCATTTCGGGGTTTCCCGCCGTTCCACGGAACTGATTGGGGCGACTTCTCTTGAGCTGAATGAAGAACAGTCACTTGCAGACGCCGTCCGCCATATTGCAGAGAAAATGGCCGGTTCGCCGCGCATTATTCTCTCTGTTCCGCTGGCACTTTTTGCGCAGCGCACCATAACATTGCCGCTGACCGATCTGCGCAAGGTTCGTGAGGTGCTGCCGACTCAACTGCAGGGAGATATTGCCCAGACGGTAGACGATCTTGTACTGGACGTTTTGCCATCCGGTGAAGGGCGCTTCCTGGCACTATGGGCCCGCAAGGGAGACATCAGCGCCGTCATCGAGCAGTTCAGTCAGTTTGGCCTGGAACCACAGGTTATCACTTCTCTGCCGTTCTCACTGACCGAATACCCAGGCTTACCCTCCGACTGTGCCGTGTTCGACGGCACTACCCTGTCGATATTAACAGGTGGGCGACTGACCTATTTCCGAACGTTCATGGCTGATGTTACCCCGTCACTCATAGCAGCAACGCTGTCGGCTCTGGAACTTTCAGGGGTAACGCTTCCGCCGCGACTCTGCCTGATCGGCTCTGCAGCACACCTCTTTTCAGCAGCGGATTCATTGCCGTTGCCAGTAGAAACCATCGAGGTTCCGGCGGAGCTAGGTCATCTGTTTAAAAACGATGAAACCTTTTGGCAGATGGCAGGTCTCTACGCGGTTGCACGCGCCAGTTATGCCGGCAGACTCCCCAATTTCCGTCAGGGAAAACTTGCCTGGACCGCCGGAGATGCCAAGCTGCGCAGGAAGCTGCTGTTGACCTCTATACTGGCAGCAACCATCATCATACTGTTATTCGTAGACAAAGGGCTCCAGTATCGGGCAGCAAAGGCAGATGTTGCCTCCTTAAACAAGTCAATTGCGGAGATTTACCGCGAGGTTTTCCCGACCAGGGGCAAGGCTGTCGATGAAATTTCCGAAATAAAAGGGGAGATCAGGAAACTGGCCGGAGTCGAAGGTTCAAGCGGATATCTGGATCTGTTGAAAAAGATTGCCGAAGCCAAGGGTAACAGCATTAACGGCCTGTATGAGGCAGAGTTGGAAGGTCGTAACCTGCGGATAAAGGGGGACGCCCGTTCCTCGCAGGGGGTCAATGAATTTAAAGCAGCACTTGCTCCTCTCCTTGCTTCTGCCCAACTGGGCGAGGTGAAGAGTCGTCCGGACGGCAGTGTTACATTTAGTCTGGCCGGAACTCTCAAGGAGGTGGCAAAATGAGACTGCTGGAGATTCTCCGCGAAAGATGGCAGAACCTTGATGATCGGACTCGCCTCTGGGGCGGCTATGCCCTTATTATACTACTTGCAGCGGCGGTCGGCTGGTCAACGCTGAATGCCAGAGTGCTGGAGCTTGAAAAAAAACGGACGAGCCGTGAGGCGGTGTTAAAGGAGATGATGCCGCTCAAGCTGGCGTACCTTTTGGCCCGTCAGTCATCAGATACTTTGCGCGGACGTATGGCTTCTCTCCGTCCTGACGATTCGCCGGCTAAAATTGTTGAAGAGACCGGTATCAAGGGAAAATCCGTTAAAATTGTTCCGCTCAAAAGTGAAGAGCGCAACGGTGTTACCGAGGATGCAGCCGACATCCGTATTGAAGGTTTAACTTTGAACGAGGCGATTAATCTGCTCTACAGACTCGAAAAAGGGAGCCGACCGGTGGTTATCAGAAAAAGCAATCTGCGGGTTCGTTTCGATGACTCTACCCGTAGTGACCTGACACTTGTTCTGGCACTGCTTAAGCCGGCTCCAGGTCATACAAAGCCTTGAAAACTGTAACGCTAATACGGGGGGCCGCGGTCACTGCAGCGGCTCTGGCCCTGTTTTTGTTGTTTGGCTATCTCTTTTTTCCTGCCTCAAAGATCGATGCCCTTCTTGTTACCGTTCTATCGCGGCAGGGTTTGACCCTTACTCCGGCAGTTCACAAAACGTTTCTTCCCGGAGTGGCATGGGACGATGCGCTGCTTTCATCGGAGCAGGGTCCGCTTTTGAGCTGCCGCACTCTGCAGATCAGAGCGCAGCTGCTCCCGCTCTTTATCGGGCGAGCGGTAATTGCCGGAGAGGCAACCATCGGCACAGGACAACTGAGCGGCAGATACGCCTTGAACGGCAATGCCGCACTGGATCTTGCCGCAGAGGGAATCTCCCTTGCCGATATACCATTTTTCAAGAGCGTTCTCGGCGCAAAAATGGCCGGCACTCTCTGGATTCAGGGTAAATTACAGCGGGGAGCAAAAGGTCTGAGCGGCGACCTGAAGCTGGAAATAAAGCAGCTTGAGTTTTCGGGCGTCAAGCTGGGCGCTTTCCCGCTCCCGGACGTCACCAATATGAAAACACAGGGAATGGTGAAGGTCACTGATGGCAAGGCGCGGCTGGAAAGTTTCACACTTGAAGGCGACGGTGTCTATATGCGACTTTCAGGAGATATCCCGACTGGCTCTGACGCGGCTGTCGTACCCCTGGACATGAGCCTGCAGATTATGCCGAAGCCGGATTTCCTGGAAAAACAGAAGCTGGTTTTCATGCTGCTGGCCAAATTCATGACCGCTCCGGGAGTCTATACCGTACCGGTAAAGGGGACACTGCTCAAACCGGTGATCATCCAGTGAGAATCGGCCTGCTCGGTGGCAGCTTCAATCCCGTTCACAACGCCCACCTGCGCATCGCCGGGGGGGCGCGGGCATTCTGCCGTCTCGACAGGGTCATCTTTATTCCGGCAGCAGATCCGCCGCACAAGTCGGTGGCGGGAGAGGTTTCTTTTGCCTGTCGTTCGGAAATGGTAAGTATGGCCATCGCCGGCCGAGCCGGTTTCGAGATTTCAACAGTTGAAGCAGAGCGGAGCGGCAAGTCATATTCCATTGATACGATCAGGATCTTTCAAGAACAGTTCCCGGAAGACGATCTTTTTTTCATCATCGGCGCGGATTCGTTTCTGGAGATCGGCACATGGCACCGCTTTGGTGAAATACTCAACACATGCCATCTGATTGTTGTTGCACGCCCCGGATCTCCTCTCAGCGACCGGATGGCAGCTTTACCGAAAGCTGTCAGGAATGAATTCACGTTTGACCATGATAATAGTGGGCTTTTGAGGCATATTTCCGACACCACAATCAGTTTTATCACCGGGATCCCACTGGATATCTCATCAACCGCAATCCGGCGGCTTGCTGCCGTAGACGGCGATATCTCCGCCTTTGTACCACCCGACGTAGCAGCATATATCTCGCAGAAAAGGATCTACCACAAATGCCGGTAAAAAAAGCAAAAGTCGTTGAAAAAACGACACTCACACCCAGTGAACGAGCCCTCAAGTGTGCCGAACTGGCCTACGACAAAAAGGCTTATGATATCTGCGTTCGTGATATCTCGCGTGTCTCGTCGATTGCCGACTATATGGTGATTATCTCCGGCTCATCAGATAAACAGAACCAGGCCATCTGCGACAATATCCGTACCGGCCTGAAGAAATTCGGTAAGGTCAACGATATCGAAGGCGCTACGGACGGCAAATGGATCGTCATGGATTATGGCGATGTCCTGGTGCATATTTTCCACGACCAGATTCGCCGCTATTATGATCTGGACGGCCTCTGGGGAATGGCTCCCGAGCTTGAGCTGCCGCCTGAAATAAAGGCATCACGCAAGGAATCAGATTATTGAAAATCAAAGTTTTGTGGATCGGCAAAAGTCGTGACCCGTGGGTCAGGGATGCGATCGACGAATATGCCGGTCGCATCCGGCGCTACATGCCGTTGGAGCTGGTTGAGATCCGCGATGAGAAGGGTGCCGAAGCTGAGGAGATGCGCCGCAGGGAGTGTGAACGGCTTGAGAAGCATATCCCCGCCGGAGCAACCCTGATCCTGCTGGATGAGAGGGGTGAGCAGATGGATTCCCCCACGTTTGCGGCCTTTGTCGGTAAGCAGCGTGACAACGGGGTTGGCGAACTGATCTTTGTCATCGGCGGTGCTTATGGTTTTTCCGAGGAGTTCCGGCGCCGGGGAAAATTGATGGCGTTGTCAAAAATGACCTTAACGCATCAGATGATACGCCCTTTCCTGCTGGAGCAGCTCTACCGTGCATTTACGATTCTGAACGGTGAACCGTATCATCATTGATGCGTCTTATTGAGGTTTATGCATGGCAACAAATCTGAAACAACTGGAAGCCGATCTCTGGCGGAGTGCTGATACGCTGCGTGCCAATTCTGATCTGAAATCAACCGAATATTCAACCCCGGTGCTGGGGCTGATTTTCCTGAAATTTGCTGACAACAAATACCGGCAGCATGAGGCGGCTATCAAAGGGGAATTCGCAGAACTGACCGGGACGCGGCGCGAGAAGCCGCTTGCGGATATTGCCATTGAGAAGTGTGGTTTTTATCTGCCGGATCATGCCCGCTATGATTATCTGCT
>CAYQMO010000055.1:0-2240 GCA_964418315.1 uncultured Geobacter sp.
ATGTTGATTAATTCACGGCGCTGCTTTGTCTCAAACCACAATTCTCTACGGAATGATTTCATTTTGGTTCACCAATCAGTTGTGAAATTTTTTCAATAGTCAGAGTTCTCTGCCTTGGTTTTGATAATTGATCTACAATCCGAACAAGATGTTGACATTTTTTCAGCTTCCGAAACCAAGGATCATGGTCAGCATATTCAAAACTCTGTAAATGACCAAATGGGGATCCGTGTGCGTAAATAGCGCAAGACGGTTCTGAGGGGGGCTTGGTGACAACTTGTGCACTCGAATAGTGCGACATCCTCTGCGAAGGCAGGCGGCAACGTAAACACGAACTACAGCGTTACACTGGGAAAACCCGGTCTACTCGACAGATGTCACGACAACATCACATCCCGGCTCCCTAACGGGGTTTTATGCGAAAAATAGCCCTCCCGGAAATTGGAGGGCTATTTTCACTGTTTTTATTCAACCGGAAGATTCCATTTTTGGATCAGCAGGAACTATCCTTGAGCGGCCTGCACCGCCGTTATCGCAACGACATTGACGATGTCATCCACCGAACAGCCACGTGACAGATCGTTGACCGGTTTGGCAAGACCCTGAATAATCGGCCCGACCGCTTCGGCTCCGGCAACACGCTCCACCAGTTTGTAGGAAATATTCGCGGCATCGAGATCAGGGAAGATTAACACGTTAGCTTTACCAGCAACGGCGCTGCCGGGAGCTTTCTTGCTTCCCACGCTGGGCAGGAGGGCGGCATCGGCCTGTAGTTCACCGTCTATCTGCATATCCGGCTTAAGTTGTTTGGCTATTGCCAGTGCTTTCAGCACTTTGTCGCAATCGGGGTGGCTGGCGCTCCCCTTGGTTGAGAATGACAGCATGGCGACACGAGCATCGACATCGAGAAACGCCCTGCAGTTTCCGGCAGTTGCGACAGCTATTTCGGCAAGCGACTGGGCATCGGGATTAGGATTGACAGCGCAATCGGCAAACAGAACGATACCGTTTTCACCAAAGTTCGGATTACTGGTAATCATCAGAAAGAATGACGAAACGGTCTTGATTCCTTTCGCCGGACCCACCGTCTGAAAAGCTGCTTTAAGGACGTTACCGGTTGTTCCGGTCGCTCCGGCAACTTCACCGCCGGCGTCGCCGTTCCGAACCATCATACCGGCATAGTAGAGGTTATCGTCAGCAGTAAGAAGTTTTTTTGCGTCATCGGCTGTCAATCCTTTGCTCTTACGCAGTTCCATCAGATCAGCCACATATCCGTCCAGTTTTGGCGACACGGCAGGATTCAATAGCTCAACTCCGGTCAGATTGATGCCCTTCGCAGTGGCTTCAGCCTGGATTTTAGCAGGGTCACCAAGAATGACAATTTTTGCCAGACCTTCAGCAACGATTTTTTCCGCAGCAAACAACATTCGCTCGTCGTAACTTTCTGGCAATACCACTGTCTGCAGGTTCTTTCTGGCTTTTTCTTTAATCTGGTCAACAAGATGCATGGCTGAACCTCCTTTGTAATAATTTAACGGTCTGTATATAGATTAAACCGGCACCGTCCGTCAATAAAAAAAGCCTGAATTCTCAGGCTTTTAGCGTGGCTTTAATTATTAAACTGACACTTAAATATATGATCAATTCTACATCCCTCACTTCCCCAGTTTCCCCTTCAACTGTCCACACGCTGCCGAAATATCTCCCCCCCGGCTGTCGCGGGTAATTACCGTTACATGCCGGTCGATAAGATATTTATGAAAGGCATCAATCGCCGCACGGGTTGGCGCTCTGAATTCACACCCCTCGTGCTCGTTGAACGGAATCAGGTTGACCTTGTTCGGAATATCGCTGATCAGCCGGAGCAATCGCTTGGCATCATCGAGGGAATCATTTACTCCACCGAGCAGGACATATTCAAAAGTGACCTTGCGGCGACCTGGGAGTGGAAAGTCGCGGCAGGCATTCAGCAGAGCCTTGATCGGGTAACTCCGGTTGACCGGCATGATGCGGTTACGCAGTTCGTCAGTTGTGGCGTTAAGGGAGACAGCCAGATTGACATTCGGTACCTCGAGCCCCAGCCGTTCCATCTCCGGCACCAGACCGCAGGTGGAAACGGTTACCCGGCGGTTGGAGAGTTGCAGGCCGTTGCCGTCGATCATTATCCGGATAGCAGGGATGACGTTGTCCAGATTATGAAGCGGCTCGCCCATCCCCATCAGTACGATATTGCGGATAGC
>CAYQMO010000055.1:2340-4351 GCA_964418315.1 uncultured Geobacter sp.
GCGGATAGAGTCAGGTTTTTCAGGTCAATTCTTTGAGTCATTTCTTTTCATCCTGACGTTCAATTTGATCGACCGGAGCCGTCCCGCCGGAGGGTGAGCCTGGTGCAGTCGCAGATGGTGATGCAACTCTATCTGCTTCTACCGCCTCAACCGGCCTCTCCGTAGTTTCTTGCCTTGCGGATGAAGGCGATGTGAAAACCGCTGGTGCAGTGATGAGCTCGTCAACCTTGCGTTGCATGCCGGCGATATTCGGCGATTCCGCGAGGGCGGCCTGATACTCAGCTTCGCCCAGTACCCCCTTCTGGCGCAGCAGCCGCAGGATCATGTCGGAGCGTTTCAGCACTTTGCCGAGGTTTTTGTAGGGATTGTAGGCCAGTCGCGGTCCGGGGAGCATGGCGGCCAGAAAGGCGCATTCACGCGGCGTCAGAGCGGAAACCCGCTTGCCGAAATAATACTGCGCCCCATGCCCTATACCGTAGACCATCGGCCCAAGTTCCGCCACATTCAGATAAAGCTCTATAATGCGCCCCTTGGTCAACTCCTGCTCCATCCGATAGGCGAGATAGACCTCTTTCAGTTTGCGGGTAATCGTTTTCTCGCGAGAGAGGAAGAGGTTCTTGGCCGTCTGCTGGGTGATCGTGGAGGCGCCACGCTTGAGGCTTTTCTTCTCCAGATCGTACTTTATGGCATTCTTTATGGCTTTGACGTCGAATCCTTCATGCTTGTAGAAGTTAGCGTCCTCCGCCAGAATTACAGCCCACTTCATCTCGGAAGGAATGCTGCCGGATGGCACCCAGTAGCGGTTTTTTGGTCCAACCACGAAAGGGTGGGAATCGCCATGCCAATCCTTGACCTGAATGATAGTGCTGAATTTTTTGTCAAGCAGGAGGGTAACCGGCGGCATAAGTGTCAGCGAAACAGCGACATAAGCCAGATAGCAGGCGATTGCCAGGAATATGCAAAGGATGAGTTTTTTCACGCAGCGGCATATTTAGCAGAATATCGACGCTGCGGGAAATGTTTTTGTTTCTTTAAACCTTTTTAGCCTCACGATTGCTTCACGATTTAAAACCAGGCTCTTTTGTCTTAACGCTTTAAAATCGAGTCATTTTAGTGAGGCAAGGCGATTTTAAGCCGAAATAGCTTGTTGCCCAACTCTATTTTTGCTATGTTGCGCGGCAAAGTTTGAATTGACAAGGGGATTCAGGACGATGAAATTCACCAAAATGCAGGGTGCGGGTAATGACTATGTCTATGTAAACTGTTTTGAAGAGACGGTCAGCGACCCGCAACAGACGGCAATACGCGTCTCAAACCGTAATTTCGGCATAGGTTCGGACGGACTGATCCTGATAATGCCGTCCGAGGTGGCTGATGTACGGATGCGCATGTTCAACTCGGACGGCTCTGAATCGGAGATGTGCGGCAACGGGATCCGCTGCGTAGCCAAATACGCCTACGACCACGGCATTGTGACGAAAACCGAAATAACTGCGGAAACCGGCGCCGGTATCCTGACTCTGCAACTTTTTCCCGGAACAGGTGGCAAGATTGAGAAGGTACGGGTCAATATGGGGCCGCCACGCCTGACGAGGGGTGAAATCCCGATGACCGGTGATCCTGCAGCTCATGTGGTAGCTGAAGAGCTGACGGTTCTGGACAAAACTTTTAAAATTACCTGCGTTTCAATGGGCAATCCGCATTGTGTCATTTTTGTTGATGAAGTTGCCAATTTTCCGGTGACGAAATACGGGCCGTTGATTGAAAACAATCCACTGTTTCCCCGCAGAACAAACGTTGAATTTATCCAGATCGTCTCACGCACGGAAATCCGGCAGCGTACCTGGGAGCGGGGCGCAGGAGAAACCCTGGCGTGCGGCACCGGTTCGAGCGCTGTGACGGCAGCTTGCGTCCTGAATGGGCTGACAGAGAAAAAGATCCTCAATCATCTCTTGGGCGGCGACCTTGAAATGGAATGGGCCGAAGATGGCTGCATTTACATGACCGGTCC
>CAYQMO010000055.1:4451-18995 GCA_964418315.1 uncultured Geobacter sp.
ATGCCGCGTATCGTAACAGTCATAAACGGCCTTCTTGGAATTGCCATCATCGCATTGTTGGCGGGAATAACTACGGGACTCCTCTCAGCCAGACTCGGTAAAGCATTTCAGCCTAAAGGGGGTGCTCCGGTTGCTGCTTTTTCCACCCCTCCATCACGCACAGAAGATCTTTCATTCTACGCCCCGATACTTTCGACCGGCTTATTCGGTTCGGCAACGACTGGCGCACTCACGCCCATCTCGAACGCTCCGGCGGCACAGGCGGTTGTCCCGGTCACTGCGCCTGCCGAACTGTTGCTGCTCGGGACGGTGGTTGGTTCATTTCGCGAGACCTTTGCTCTGGTTCGGCATACGACAAAACTGGAAGAGCGAGTGTTCCGCCTCGGAGATATGGTGTTCGATGCCGGGCGATTGACTGAAGTGGCCAGGGAACGAGCCTTCATCGTCATCAATAACAAGAAGGTAGAACTATTGACTCCGATGACGCCACCGCTGGCAGTCCCGGCCAGTCAGCCCGCACCGGCAGCGGCACAATCAACCACAGGGGTGACCAGCACAGGTGGTGGCAGCTTCATTATTGACCAGCGGACACTTAATGCTACACTGGATAATCCGGCTCAGGCAATGAGCGATGCCCGTCTGCTCCCGAGCCAGAAAGATGGCAAGGTCGAGGGTTTCAAGGCGTCAGAGGTAAAGCCGAATGGCTTGTTTGCTATGATCGGCATAAAAAATGGCGATGTCTTGCTGAGTCTGAATGATTTTCCGATGGATTCACCCGATAAAGCGCTGCAATCGTTTATTGCCCTCAAAGGGCAGAACCGGCTGAAACTGGATATCATACGGGATGGCAGGCCACAGACGTTGAATTACGATATACGATGAATTTGGAGGTACGCTTGACACGATATTTACTACGGACGATTTGCATTCTGGCACTGAATATGGTTCTTTATTTCTCTCCGGTTCAGGCCGCTGAAGTCAAGGGAGTAGTACTTAACTTCAACGAGGTGGATATTTCCACAATGGTGAAGTTCATCAGCGACCTGACCGGTAAAAATTTCATTCTCGATGACCGCGTCAAGGGAAAAATCTCGGTCTACTCCCCGACCAAACTCTCGGTCGAAGAGGCGTATAATGTCTTTACCTCTGTCCTTGAATTAAAGGGTTTCACCGTTGTCCAGAGCGGTAAAATCGCCAAGATTGTGCCGTCGGCGAGCGTGAAGCAGTCCGGCTTTTCACTGCTCAAGGAGGGGGAAACGCTGCCGGTCAACGAGAGCTACGTCGCCCAGGTAACTGAGCTGGAATACATATCCGCCCTGGAAGCTGTGACTTTTCTGCAGCCGATGATATCAAAGGATGGGCACATTTCGGCTTTTGGTCCTGGAAATCTGCTGTTAATGGTTGATTCCGCCATTAATATCCGCAAGCTGCACGGCCTGCTGAAGACCATAGATACGGAGCGCACACGGGAGGGGCTTGAAATTGTCTTTCTCAAAAACGCTTCGGCTGAAGCGACGGCAAAAATTGTTCAGCAGTGGCTGAGTGGTTCCGATGGCAAGCCGGGTGCTCAACCTCCTGCCCGTGGGGGGAGCAGCAGTACAACAAACGTTCTGGCCGATCCGCGCCTGAATGCCCTGCTGATTTTCGGCAATGAAACAAACAAGCAGGCCATTCGTGAGCTGGTTGCAAAGCTGGATGTAACTCCACCTGAAGCAAGCAGCAAAGTAAACGTCTACTACCTGGAAAACACCGACGCTACCGAGATGGCCAAAGTTCTTGATGGCGTTGTCAAAGGCATTTCCTCCCAGGCTCCGGGAGCAGCAGCGCCTCAGACATCTCCGTTTGATAGCGGCAAAATTACCATAACACCTGACAAGGGTTCCAATTCCCTCGTCATAATGGCCTCGCCGACCGATTATGGCGAAATTACTCAGGTCATAAAAAAACTCGACCGCCGGAGCAAACAGGTCTTCGTGCAGGTACTGATTGCCGAAGTGTCACTTGACAAATCCAGTGACTTCGGGTTGCAAACCGGGCTGATCGGCGGCGGCACTCCAGGGAACAACCTCACTGTAGCCGGACTGTACGATCCGCTTGGGACTCTGGGGACACTCGCTACCGTTCTTGCAGCAGGCGGCACCATGACACCCAGCATTACTGCCAACCCGCTCAATATAACGGCGGTACTGAAAGCGCTCGATAAGAAGGGGCTGCTGAACATCCTATCCACCCCGAACATACTGACCTCGGACAATAAAGAAGCGGAGATAAACGTCGGTGAAAACGTGCCGTTCCAGGGGGCGGCAACCCAGAGCACCATTGGAACGACGACCTCGGTGGAGCGTAAGGATATCGGTATCAACCTTAAAATAAAGCCGCAGATAAGTGAGGGAGATTATATCCGCATGGATATAAATCAGGAAATTTCTGCGGTTAAGGATAGTAAAGGGCAGGCTATAGACCTGATAACGACCAAACGCTCAGCCAAAACCAGTGTAGTTGTCAAAAGCAGCGAAACGGTTGCGATCGGTGGGTTGATCCAGGACACCGAAGAGGAAACCGTCAACAAGGTGCCGCTTCTGGGAGATATTCCACTGCTTGGCTGGCTGTTCAAGACCAAAGCGAAGGCGCGTAAGAAAACTAATCTGATGATCCTGCTGACACCACACATCGTCAAGGATGCTGCCGACCTCGCAGAAATGACGCGAATACAGCGCCAGACTTTTGAGGAGACTGCGAAGAAAACCGGCTCTGTCGATGTCCAAAAAGAGATTTCAGGCAAATGAGTGCTGAAACTGCACACTCCCCGGATGAATTGAGGGCAATAGCCGTAAGGTTGGGCATACCCTGCCTGCTTGAAATCAGCAATGAAGAGGTCGATTCCGGACTTCTGGGTCAACTACCGTTGACGTTTGCCAGAGCCAACTCCATTTTGCCGCTGCACGAAGTTGATGGTGTCATCAGAGTCGCAGTCTCCAGCGCCGCCGGAATGTTGCAGCTCGACGAACTGCGGCTGCTGTTTGGCAAGCAGGTCGAAGCGGTGCTGGTTCCTGCCCCTCTGCTGGCTGATACCATAAACCACGTCTACGCCGGTGTCTCCGGAACCGCCCGCGAAGTTTTGCAGGAGCTGCAGGGGGAAGATCTCTCAACGGTCGCCACCGAACTGAACAACCCTACCGATCTGCTCGATCTCTCTGACGAAGCTCCGGTTATCCGGCTGCTGAATTCGATTCTCTCCGAAGCGGTCAAGGAACGGGTCAGCGACGTCCATATCGAACCGTACGAACGGGATCTTCTGGTACGTTTTCGTATCGACGGCATCCTCTACGAAAAGCTCTCTCCCCCCAAAATCATCCAGGACGCTCTACTCTCACGCATAAAGATCATGGCTGGTCTCAACATTGCCGAGAAACGCCTGCCGCAGGATGGCCGTATCCGAGTGAGGGTAGCGGGTCGCGATGTCGATATCCGCGTCTCCATCATCCCGACATATTACGGAGAGCGGGGAGTGCTGCGTCTGCTGGACAAGAAAAAAGGGATCCTTTCTCTGGCCGACATCGGTCTGGGAAATCAGGGGGTGCGCACGCTGGAGCGGATGCTGAACCGCACAAGCGGCATCATTCTGGTGACCGGACCGACCGGCAGCGGTAAATCTACGACGCTCTATGCGGCGCTGAACAAGGTAAATTCCAGCGAAAAAAACATCATTACCATTGAAGACCCGATCGAATACCAGATCAGAGGGATTGGCCAGATTCAGGTCAACCCGAAAATTGATCTTACCTTTGCCAGTGGTCTCCGTTCAATTCTGCGTCAGGACCCTGACATCATCATGGTCGGCGAAATCCGTGACGCCGAAACGGCTGAAATTGCCATTCAGGCCAGCTTGACCGGCCACCTGGTACTGTCGACACTGCACACCAACGATGCCGCCACCGCTGTAACCCGCCTCGTTGATATGGGGATCGAACCGTTCATGATCGCCTCATCGCTCTCAGCCGTAGTCGCCCAGCGCCTTGTGCGGGTGATCTGCCCGCACTGTCGAGAAGAGTATCGGCCGGTTGAACAGTACGCCGGCGTAACCCTGCCAAAAAGACTGTATCGTGGCCGGGGTTGTGACGCCTGCTTCGGCCTCGGCACGCTCGGTAGGACAGCCATCTACGAAATAATGCCGATTGATCAGGAGCTCTGCTCGATGATAATTCGCCGGTCGCATGCCGGAGAGATCAAGGAGTACGCAGTCGCCCACGGCATGAAGACGCTGCGCGACGACGGCATTGCCAGAGCCGCAGCCGGGATTACCACCATCGAAGAGGTTCTGCGCGTTACCCAGGACGATTATGCCGACGTTCCGCTATAAAGCTTATAGTGCCACCGGTTCATCCGTCTCCGGCACTCTTGAGGCAGACTCCGAACGACAGGCGACGCAGCAGCTTAAAGGCAAAGGGTTGCTGCCGCGCGAGGTGGTGGAAGAGGGTGGTGCTCAAGGCCGCGCCGGATCATTCTCCTTCCGCCGGGGAGTTTCCGCCGAAGATCTCTCCCTTTTTACCCGGAGACTTGCCACACTGGTGGCCTCATCAATTCCATTGTTCGAAGCGATGGGATCACTCTGCGAACAGGAGGAAAACGGGCCGCTCCGTCAGGCTTTAGTTCGGGTAAAGGAACGCATCGCCGAAGGAGCTGCGCTTTCACGGGCTCTGGCAGCCGAACCGGATATTTTCGGAGAAAGCTATGTAAGCATGGTGGCGGCCGGTGAAGCGGGGGGCGCTCTTGACGTGGTCCTGGAGCGTCTTGCCGATTTTCTTGAAGAGCAGGAGCAGGTTCGCAGCAAAGTGACCTCTGCCTTGGCGTATCCTATCTTGATGGTGTTTGTGGGTGGCGGAGTTATGCTCTTTCTGCTGACCGTAGTTATCCCCCGTATCGTGACAATTTTTGAAGACAGCAAAGCCGCCTTGCCGCTAATCACCATCATCCTGATCAAAGTCAGTCATTTCCTGCAGAGTTACTGGTGGCTCCCGGCCAGCCTGATAATTGCCTCAGTTCCCCTTTATCGCACCGCCATGAAGCGCGATGACCTGCGCATGAAACGTGACGCCCTGCTGCTACGGTTGCCGATGGCCGGAGGAATGCTGCAGCGTCTTATTCTGTCGCGTTTTGCCCGGGTTTTGGGGTTGCTCCTCTCCAGTGGGGTGCCGATTATGAAAGCGCTGGAGATTACCGGCGAGGTGGTGGTCAACCGGGTTTATCGCTCTTTCTTGCGTGGCGTAATGGAAGAGGTTGCGCAAGGGGGGAGCTTATCCGGCAGTCTGAAGAAAAGCCCGCTGTTCCCGCCCCTACTTGTTCATCTTGCGGGAGTCGGTGAAAAAGGGGGCAATCTGGAAGAGATGCTGGTAAAGGCGGGGGTAGCCTACGAGCGGGAGTTCAGCACCCGCCTGACCCGCCTGATGGGGCTGATGGAGCCGCTGCTCGTTCTGGCGATGGGGCTGGCGGTAGGTATCGTGGTGCTGGCGGTGCTGCTGCCGATTTTTGAGTTGAATCAGTTGATAAAGTAATAATAACCAGAGGTTAGTATGGCCGCAGCATCGGACATCCAGCAACAGGTTTTTAACATTCTGGCGCGCGCCTCAAACATCTCGTTTGTCACCGCAGATCAGAATTTAAACGAAGTCACTCTGCTGACGCCCGGTCAACGGGTAAATGCCGTAGTATTGGCTCAACTGCCGAATAACCGGGTTCAGGTTGGAGTCGGGACGGAGCGCTTCTATCTGGATCTGCCGATGGCGGTACGCACCGGGCAGAATCTGGAGATGACATACATCTCCGCTGGACCACGCTCGACGTTCGCAATCGCCAGCCAGACGGGCGTTGCCCAGCCGCCGGTGGCGCTTTCTGACGCATCCCGCCTGTTAAGCATACTGGTTTCCAGCGAGCAGATCATCGACGACCCCCAGCTTCGCACCTCCTTGCAAAGCGTCGGCGACCTGTTGCGGCGTTCGTCGGGCGAAACCGCCGTGCTCGCCAATCTGCTGGATGAGGCTCTGACGTATAGTTCCGGGCGTAGCGGAGTCGCTGCAAAAGCGACAGGAGAAGCAGTGGCTGGTGAGGGCTCTCCTGATCAGGCGAGTCTGGCAAAGTTTGAAACAAATGCGGCTCATATTCTAAGAAGCATCGCTCAGAATTCACGTTTCACCGTGATCGAAGCGGCCACCAATCCGATGACTACTTTGCCGCTTCTTCCGGGTGAAGAGGTCAATGCCACCGTTGTCGGCACGCTGTCTGGTGGCAGAGCAATGGTTCAGGTAGCCGGTACGATGCTGGAGCTACAGCTTCCACAAAAAGTCGTGCCGGGAGAAATCCTTCGCCTGACCTATCTTTCTGCAGAGCCGAAACCTGCTTTTGCACTTGGAAGGAACGTTCCGGACGCCTCCCCCCCCCTGTTGAGCGAGGCGGGGCGGTGGCTGAGTATTCTGGAGCATAGCGAAGGTGGTGTCTCCAGCCAACAGCAATATGTGCTGGATCGCTTAAATACGGTATTAAAGAGTCTTCCCCCGAATTCGCCCGCGCTCAGCGTTATTTCTGATGAAGTGCTGACGTATAAGATGACGGGACGAACAGCAGCGGAGCTCCCTGCTGCTGCCGTCGCAGCGTCCGCTGCCGCGTTGCCACCTCCGCTTTCAGGAAACGGAGTTGTGTTAAATGATGATATGGCCAAACTTCTTCAGGCCGTGATCAAAGGAAATCGTCTGGCGCTGCTTGAATCAATAAATCAACAGAGTCAGGTCAGCTCTTTCCTGCCTGGTCAACAGCTTAAAGGAGAAGTTTTAGCCGCTCTGGGTGGTGGGCATTTTTCCGTGCGGGTGGCACAGCAGGTCATGGAGTTCATCATGCCGAAAGGTGTGGGACGCGGCGACCTGATCGATCTCTTCTTCATCACCGGAGAGCCACGGCAGACATTCCTGATGGCTCGTTTCGGCAGACCGGGGGAGTCAAAAGTCAGTGATGCCGGTCGTTGGCTCAGCGGCTTTCTGGGAGAATCGGCCGCTCAGCTGTCTACCAGGGAGACGCTCGGAATTTTACGTACCCTGCTCTCCGGGCCGACAACTGATGCGCAACTGCTGGGGAGAGAACTCCAGCAGGGGCTGCGTGAGAGCGGTCTCTTTTATGAATCCCATCTTGCTCGCTGGTTTGGCGGCAGCTATTCGCTTGAAGACATTCTAAAGGAGCCGCAGGGTCGCTTGTCTCCCCGCCTGGCACAAGCGGGCATGCAGCAGGAGGTAGTTGTTGATGATGATCCGCTTCGAGCCAACGTTCGAGTCGGCTCAACGGAAATTATGGCGGCTATTAAAAAAGCTGGCGACAGTATGGGGCACGCCGGCATTGCTGATCTACGTTCTCTGCCGATGGTTAACGAACAGTTGACTGCGCTGCAAAATGGCCAGCTTCTGTTTCGAGGTGATCTTTTCCCCGGTCAGGCTCTTGAGTGGAGAGTTGCAGAAAAGGATGAGGGGCGTAACAAGTCAGGTGCCCGTGAGCGGAGTTGGGCGACCAGTGTGACGGTCACCCTGCCAAACCTGGGGCCGGTCACAGCACTGCTTAAGCTCGACGGCAGCGCCGTTGCCGTTACCATAACCGCTGAAAATGATGGCGCGGTTCCGATTCTGGAAAGCGGTCTGGCGCGTCTGATTGAGCAGATGGAAGGCGCCGGCCTGACACCGGCAGAAATAAGTATCGCTCATGCCGCCGCGTGATGAAGAGCGCAGGGCTGCGGCACTTTCGTATAAAGAGGGGTACTACGCCCCGGTGGTTGTTGCCAGGGGTAGAGGTGTTATCGCTGAGGCGATAATTGCCTGTGCCCGCGAGGCTGGGGTATATGTCCACGAGTCACCGGATCTGGTCAGATTGTTGCTTCAGGTTGACAATGACCAGTTCATTCCGCCGGAGCTGTATCGGGCGGTTGCGGAAGTGCTTGTCTGGCTGCAATATATGGAGAATCGACAAAAAAAGACGATATGAGGAGGGATAATGCAGATCAGGTTTGGTACAGATGGATGGCGAGGAATTATTGCCCTGGATTTTACCTTTGACAATCTCTCTCTGGTAGCTCAGGCCACCATGGATTATCTTAATCGTGAGGGCTTGGGGAATAAAGGGCTGATAATCGGTTATGACCGGCGCTTTATGTCGCGCGATTTTGCCCGGCGTGTCGCCGAAGTTGCGGCAGGAAACTTTATCAACGTCCGCTTGACGGAAGATTTCGCTCCGACTCCGGCCGTTTCCTGGGCTGTGCATGAGACAGGTTCCGGCGCAGGCATCATGATTACCGCCAGCCATAATCCGCCAGAGTATAACGGCTTCAAGCTCAAAGAGGCGTTTGGCGGTTCTGCGCTTCCCGTAACGACAAAAATTCTCGAAGGAATCGTTGCCTATAACAGGGATAATGGTCGGCGGGTTGTTTCAGTACCGTTTGAGGAGGCTGTTAAAAAAGGAACCATTGTCCTTTTTGACCCGTGCGAAAGTTATTTCCATCAGCTCAGTCGCTATGTCGATATTGACCTGATAGCCAAGTCCGGCATTAAAGCGGTTGTTGATCCGATGTACGGTGCCGGTTGCGGCTTTATACCACGTCTTCTGCCAAAAGTTGACGAAATTCATACCTGTGAAAACCCGTCGTTTGGCGGGCAACCCCCTGAGCCGATCGGCCAGAACCTCCAGGAATTATCCGCCTTGCTGAAAAATGGCAGCTATCAGGTGGGACTGGCGCTGGATGGTGATGCCGACCGGATCGGTGCTATTGACGAGAATGGCGATTTTTTCTCCTCTCACTGCATCTTTACCGTTATTCTGCGTCATCTTATTGAATACAAAAAAATGACCGGAGCGGTTGTCAAAACGGTATCAACTACCTGCATGATCGATCTGCTGGCTGATAAATACGGGCTGGAGCTTTTTGAAACACCTATCGGCTTCAAGCATATCTGCGAGCTGATGCTGAAGCAGGATATTCTCATGGGTGGGGAAGAGTCCGGCGGGCTTGGAGTGAAGGGACATATTCCTGAGCGTGACGGGATACTGCTGGGATTGCTGCTGCTGGAAGCTATGGCGGTCAGCGGAAAAGGGTTGCGGCGGTTACTGAATGAGACGATGGACGAGATCGGGCATTTCTATTATAAACGCATTGACCGCAGTATTGACGATGCCGCCAAACTGAAGTTGATCGCTCAACTGCAATCAGACCCTCCGACAACTATTGATGGTCAGCGTGTCAGCGCAACCAATTTCAGTGACGGTTTCAAATTTATCTTTGAAAATGGTGATTGGCTGCTGATCCGTCCCTCCGGGACCGAGCCGGTTTTGCGGCTGTACAGTGAAGCAGGGTCACAGGAACAGGTTGAGCGCTTCCTCCGTCAGGCGATAGTGATCGCGCAATGCTGAAATTATTAATAACAAATAAAGGGGCTTCAAATGATCATCAAGCAATTCAAAAACTGGCGGATTCAATACAAGATTATGTCGATCTCGGTTATCAGTGTGGCGGTCATGATGGTCGGTCTGTTTGTGTACCTGCTGCCGATGATCGAGACGCGCATCTTGAATGAAAAGAAGGATGCAACCCGGCATGTGGTAGAGATGGTCATGGGGGTCGTTGAGCTCCATGACGCCGAAGTCAAGGCGGGAAAGATGACCCTTGAACAGGGCCAGAAGGAAGCAGCGGAACATATTAAAAAGCTTCGTTATGAAAAAAAAGAATACGTCTGGATAAACGATCTGGGCAAACCGGCTCCCAAGATGATCATGCATCCAACTGTCCCCGCTCTTGACGGCAAGGTGCTTGATGATGCCAAGTTCAACAAAGCCACCAGTATGAGTGATGGCCTTGATGGTAAAACCGTGAAAATTGATATGAAAAATCTTTTTGTAACTTTTAACGATGTTGTCGGCCGTGCCGGTAAAGGTTTTGTCAACTATGAGTGGCCAAAGGCAAAGGAGGGTGGTGGCACTACATCGGAGTTGTACACCAAGTTATCATTTGTGCAAAAATATGAGCCGTGGGGTTGGGTACTTGGCAGCGGCATATATATTGATGACGTCAAAAGGGATGTTGCCACCGTAAAATGGATGCTGGTGATTCTGAACATAGTATTTGCCATGTTCATGCTTGCGCTCTGTTATTTTATCAGCAGAGGTATAACAAAAACGCTTGGCCATGTTGATTCATGTCTGGAAGAAATGTCAAGAGGAGGCGGTGACCTGACGAAGCGCTTGAAAATTGAGCGGGAGGATGAAACCGGTTCTCTTGCACGTTCTTTCAACCAATTTCTGGATAATCTTAAGGAAATAGTCATACACATTAACAAGAATGCCGTAGATGTTGCCGGTTCTGCAGCGAATCTGAACAGGACTTCAGCAACGATTGCGAACGGCACCGAACGGGCTGCCTCGCAGTCAGCCTCCGTATCGGTCGCCTGCGAAGAGATGGCGGCTACCTCTGCTGAAATAGCCAGCAATTGCATCCGTACCGTAGACATATCACATCGCGCGACACAGACAGCCCTGGAAGGTTCCAAGGTTGTCGATAATGCTGTACAGAGTATCCAGCGCATTACCGTGAAAGTACAACAGAGCGCCAAGACGGTAGCGTCGCTGGGGACCCGTTCCGAACAGATTGGCAATATCGTTGGCACCATCGAGGACATTGCCGATCAGACCAACCTGCTGGCTCTAAATGCAGCGATCGAAGCAGCCCGGGCCGGCGAGCAGGGGCGTGGGTTTGCCGTAGTTGCCGATGAAGTCCGGGCTCTGGCGGAGCGTACCACCAAGGCAACCCGTGAGATAAGTGAAATGATCAAGGCGATTCAGAAGGAGACGCAGTCAGCAGTGAAAGCCATGGAAGAAGGTGTTCAGGAGGTAGAGCGGGGTACCCAGGACGCTTCCCGCTCTGGGCAGGCGTTGGAGGAAATACTGAGTCAGGTCAGCGATTTAACCAGTCAGATCAACCAGATCACCACGGCGGCAGAACAGCAGACGGCGACTACCAACGAGATCAGCAAGAGCATGCACCAGATTACCGAAGTAGTCAGTGAAGCTTCAAGGAGCTCACAGGACACCTCAGGTGCAGCCCGTGAGCTCTCTTCGATGGCGGAGGAACTGAAACTAATTGTGGCACAGTTCAGGATGTAAATGTCCCAGTTAATGCAAGCCTTCTGAGCAGTTTTTTTATGTCAAGAGCAGTTTTTTATGGCGCACTGTTCTGTTTTTTGATAGAACAGCCGGGTTACTTTTTAACAATATTTCTTAGGCACAAAAGGAGAGTTTTTATGGCAAACGTTCTGATCGTTGATGATTCATCCACCATGCGTAAGATTATTTCCCGCTCGCTCCGCCAGGCAGGGCTGGTAGTTGATGAAGTTGTAGAGGCGGCTGACGGAATTGAGGGTTTGAATGCCCTCGCTACCGGCAAAAAATTCGACCTGATTCTTTCAGACATCAATATGCCCAACATGGACGGCCTCGAATTCCTCAAGGCGCTGCGGGCGAATGGGTGCACTATACCGGTCGTTATGATTACCACTGAAGCCGGCGAATCGGTACTCCAGGATGCAATGGACAGCGGAGCCAATAACAGTATCAAAAAACCGTTTACTCCCGAGCAGCTTATGGAGAAGCTGGGATGCTACCTATGAGTAGCGCAGACGAAACCCCTACTAGCGCCAGGTTCACCGAAGCAGAGTTGAGCAGCCTTGTGATCACTTCAACCCGTGATACCTTCTCAACCATGATTATGATGGAACTCCGTGACGAAAGTCCGCTCACGATAACCCCGGATCATTTTCATGACAGTATCTCCGGCATGGTAGGCTTTGCCGGCATCTATACAGGATCTCTCTCGATTCATTGC
The DNA here is from genome assembly GCA_964418315.1 of uncultured Geobacter sp. Classification (GTDB taxonomy): domain Bacteria; phylum Desulfobacterota; class Desulfuromonadia; order Geobacterales; family Pseudopelobacteraceae; genus JACRCG01. Next base: position 16,348 of record CAYQMO010000055.1, read on the forward strand.
CCGCTTTCACTGGCTCGCACGATCACCGCCAACATGTTGGGTATGGAGTGTGAAGAGATCGATGATGATATCAATGACGCTCTGGGCGAGATTGCCAATCTGTTGGGGGGCGGCATCAAACATTTACTCTCCTCGAGCGGCCAGGATGTCAAGCTTTCCACGCCTTCCGTCATTTCAGGAGGAAGTTACAAGATCAAATCTCTCTCCGACTGCAATACGGTTGTTATTCCCTTTTACTATAACGATGAGCGGCTTCTGGTAGCTCTTACCCTGACACGGGAAAATTCCTGAGAACAGGTTCGCTTCCGTATCCCGCATCTGGATACGCCGCCCACACAGAGTGGGAGCTATGACCCCCTTTAGAAACAGGCTCAAGACCCCGGAAGAAATTGAACTGGATCTCAAGTACCGACAGATGTCGCGGCTTAAGTCAGAACTGCAACAGCGTGAGCTGGATTATCGCCGTCTGAAAAACGAAATCCGGCTCTTCGAGCAGATCTATCAAGAAATCCTTGGCGTCAGAATTTCCGAGCTGGAAGATCTTGAATTACAGTTGAAAGGACTGCTGTCCACTGACCAGAGAGCGTCCACCGACCAGAAAGCGCCCACCGAACAGACCAAGCAATCTTCGGCCTACATGCATTTTGATCACACAACTGATCTGCTCGACGATGAACCGCTGAACGGCACGGTAGATCTGGTTCTCAAGTCCCTCTACCGTGGCGTTGCCAAGGCCGTCCACCCCGATCTGGCGGTTGATGCCGAAGATCAGCAGCGCCGACAGGAACTGATGTCGCTCGCCAATCAGGCTTACCAGTCCGGTGACCGTCAGATACTGATTGATCTTTTAAGCGAATGGGAACAAGCGCCGCTCTCGTTCAGCTCGGAAACCGACCTCGCGCTTGAGCTGGTGCGGGTTATCCGCCAGATCGCAGTCAACAACCAGAACATTCATGAGCTGGTGCGCCAGTCGGAAGAGTTGCAGCAGTCCGACATTTATCTTTTTAAACTGCGCGTTGATGAAGCGCTGGCGGATGGAGTTGACCTTCTGGCAGAAATGGCCTCCACGGTTGATCATGACATCGAGAAGCTGCGCCGACGTCTGTCACTGTTGCGGAACGAAACGTCCGGATCACAGATTGTTGATGAACAGCACCATGAAACACGCGTCGTCCGTTTTCCGGATGACAGAAACTGCGGTACTCTCCATCTGCGCAAAGCAACGTCAACGGACTTTCGCGACTGGAACAGCGTCGGAACAGCCCGTGGCACCCGTGAAATTTTTCTCGATACGTCACTGCGGCTGGACATTAAATGCACCACCATTATCGATACCTCGTTCCTCAGAGAGCTGCAGGAGAATGACCTGCAAGCTCTTTTTCTGTATAATTGCGACGACGAGGCGCTGCTACACATTACTCACCTGAGCGGACTACAGGAACTCTGTCTCTCAAACACGAGCATCACTGACCAGGGACTAACAGTTCTGCAGAACCTGCACGCTCTGCAAAGAATTTCTATCTACAATACTCCTGTCGGAGATCGCGGTCTGGAAAACCTGGTAGCGATCGAAAGTCTGCAATGGCTCACCTGCAGCGGCACCGCAATATCAGAAGACGGTTTTAACCATTTCCGCCGGATTAAGCCGTTATGCAAAACCGTCAACTTTGCATGGCAGCATCGTTGAAACACAACATGAAGCTGTTACCTGCCGGATAAACTAAAAAACATAAGGAGTATAGGGATGCCGATAAGCACCGATACGCTAAACACTCTTAACCTCACTGAGCTTGAACTGACCGCAGCGCTGGTTAAAGACGTGCAGGATGTTTTTTCAACCATGCTGGGTGTTGATGACATCACGCATATTCCTGCTCAGGCTGAATTACCGGATACATGTAGCAGCACCTGCCTGACCGCCATGGTTGGTATGGCAGGGAGATACTGCGGTCTGGTCAGTGTCAAACTCCCGATGCCACTGGCACTTTCATTCACATCCCTGATGCTGGATATGGAGGTCACCGAAATCAACGGCGATGTGCATGATGCAATGGGAGAAATTGCCAACATGATTGGCGGCTCTTTCAAACAGCACCTTTCTAAGGCCGGAGATGATGTCAGGCTCTCGACACCCTCGGTTGTGAGTGGTTCGTGCTTCACCGTTTCAACAGGCAGTAAAACGGACGATATCACCATCGACCTGAAATCTGGCACGGAGATGTTTTCAGTATCGCTCACCATCGAACGATAATTCCGCTCCCCCCAACCAGGTGTTGGGTGGGTGGGAAATGGAAACATTGGGGGACGTTCCAGCTTTATTGCATTAGCAGACATTCCTTGCTAGTTCAGGATATGCCAAGACATTCCAGAACCTGATTAGTTCTAATTCGCCGCTAAAACCTGTCCACCCTTCGACAAGCTCAGGGCGAACGGATTTCAGCTTCATAACTTGCTATCTTGGAAGCCTGCCCCCATTCATTAGTGTAATCATAACGGCAAACTGCTTATATCCAGAGCCTCCCGTACTTTTTTATAAGCCGTGGCGCAGCGCGTGGGAACGAGAGAACTTTCTCTCTATCCCTGGTAGATCCGTGGTGTACTGCTTGGCAACCACGTTCTGGAAGGACAGCCGACAGACGAAATACTCT
>CAYQMO010000056.1:0-1728 GCA_964418315.1 uncultured Geobacter sp.
TTCCACCGCTGGTAAAGATGCTATCAAACACTACCAGATTGTGATATATCGTTGATATATACCCAAAAAGGAGGCTCACGATGAATAAGACTGCTAAAATATTTCAGAACGGTCGTAGCCAGGCGGTACGTTTACCCGCTGAATTCCGGTTTTCTACCCATGAAGTTTTCATTGAGCGTCAAGGAGATTCAATTGTTTTACGGCCTAAGCCGGAGAGTTGGGATGACTTTTTCTCGCAACCATCAAAGGTACCAACTGATTTTCTTTCTGACAGAAACGATGTCCCTCCTGAAACACGGGAGTTGTTTTAATGCGCTATATGCTCGATACAAATATCTGTAGCTACATCCTCAAAAATCATCCTGCTTCAGTAAAGCTGAAATTTGAAGAGGTTGGCGCTGGGAATATATGTACTTCAGCAATTGTACTCGCTGAATTATATTACGGTGCAGCTCGCCATCCTAAAGGAATTGTCATACGGCGCGAAATTGATAACTTCGTATCGAGATTGGTTGTTATTCCGTGGGATGAAATCGCCGCAGATCATTATGGGGCGATCAGGGCCTCTTTGGAAAAAACCGGCACTCTTGTAGGTGCCATGGATATGCTGATAGCTGCCCACGCCAGGAGCTGCAGCGCCACACTTGTAACCAACAACCTGAGAGAGTTTGACCGAATAAAAGGACTGACTTCGTTAAACTGGGTTTAGGGAAAACACCCTCGGAGCAACCATGACCTTAAGACCAACTCGAACAGAAAACCTTAGGCTGGTTGGCCGATGCCGGTTACAAGAGAACGTACGAGCCAGACTACGGCTAATGGTCAAGCGCATTCTGCGTAAATACAAGTATCCACCTGATCAGCAGGAAATTTATACATTGGACAGTGACACCTTGACCAATAGTCAAAAAGTGTCGCTGAACCAGACAATTGTAAAAATGCGCAGTATGTTGCTGGAAAAGACACATAAATTGAAGGTAGCAGTGACAGTTGCAGAATGAAAAATGGGGAATTTTAGAGAGTGGTTTTGTATAATTCATATAACCGCAAGCTCCTTGAAATGAACGAGCGACTGGAACGCTCCGTCGATCCCCAACATGGTGTCGGTTCGGGTCTGGTTGGCGGTTCTCTTTTCAGATTGCTAATGTTTTGATTATTGAATATTATTGCCGCGCTTTTAACATCGATGGAGGTGATCAACTATGAAGAATAAAATATTTGATTGTGTCGAAATGAAGCGCAAATGCGCTGAAGCGGTCTATCAGAAGGTTGCATCTCTTTCCGTTGAACAGCAGCTTGAATACTGGCGGCAAGGGAGTGCTTTGCTGCGGGAGAAGATGCAGGCGGAATCAAACAAAAATGAATCAGCAGCAGTTTAACACCACAGGCGATATACTTGGAGAAACCACACCATCATCAATTGCTCATCCGAAATTACGTGTCCGAAATTACGTTGACATTGCCCCGTGATGTGTGTAATTTCCGTCAACGAAAAAAACAGGTTTTTATCCCTCGCTCAGTTGACAATCTTTTGATCGGTTGCACAAAGAATCTGTCAACAGATCAATTTCTCAAAAAGGGGCTGGCCAGTTGGTTTTTATGCTTGGAAAAAAATGGTGTGATTCGCATATAATGCTTGACAACAGCCTGCCGGTCGGGCACGTTTTCACACGTCACACGTCACACGTCACACGTCACACGTCACACGTCACACGTCACACGTCACAC
>CAYQMO010000056.1:1828-18861 GCA_964418315.1 uncultured Geobacter sp.
CACACGTCACACGTCACACGTCACACGTCACACGTCACACGTCACACGTCACACGCCAACACGCCCTAACTCCGCACACTCCGCTCTACTCACCCGTACTACCAACCGGCTTTCCGCCGAACAGACAATTTCATCCGTAGAGGCTCATTGATATGAGCCCGCATTTCACTATGACAGAAACCATGAGTCTGATCCCCCTCCCATTCGACGGGAGAATTAAGGGGAGAGGAAGTAGCTGCTTTTTAACGCTGTTTTTCCGTAACGACCTCGGAGAAGCGGCGTTTTTGCGTTTGAGAGTTTAGAAAACATGACAGACGGAAGACTTGTTATCACAAAGTAGAAAGGAGGCAGTTATGGCTGAAGAGTTACAAACAACCCAGTATCTGACCTTTACGCTGGCCGACGAAGTGTTTGCCGTTGATGTCGCCAGAGTGAGAGAAATACTGGAGATGCCGAGCATCACCAAGGTGCCTCAGGTGCCGGATTTCATGCTGGGTGTGATCAATCTGCGCGGCTGCGTGGTGCCGGTGATCGACCTGCGCCAGAAGTTCGGGATGAAAGGACTGTCAATACCTGCATAATCGTGGTCGAGGTGGCGATGGACGGAGAGAACGTAGTCCTCGGTTCACTGGCTGACAGCGTGCAGGAGGTAATCGAGATGGAGTCTTCCCAGATCGAGGCCGCTCCCCATATTGGAACGAATCTCAAAACCGATTTCATCAAGGGGATGGGAAAGCATGACGGGCGTTTCGTCATGATTCTCGATATTGACAAGGTTTTTTCAGGCGAGGAACTGGCTGAAGTGCAGAGTATTTAAAAGAGCGGATTACGACTCATCACATTTAAAGGGGGAAACATTATGCAATGGTTCTACAACATGAAGTTGAAAGCAAAACTCATGACCGGGTTCATCCTGGTCGCAATCGTAGCCGGAGCAATCGGCTGGTTCGGCATTACCAAGATTCACCAGATTGACGACGCCGATACACAGTTGTATGAGAAAATTACCATCCCGATCAGTGAACTGGCAGATATTGCAACAGTGTTCCAGAGACAGCGCGTCAATGCGCGTGACCTTATTTATGCTGACACTTTGGAGGAAAAACAGAAGTTTGCCAATCGTATCAAGGAACTGAGAGAGATGAACGCCAAGTCGGTCGAGTCTTTTGAAAAAACTATCCTAACTGACGATGGTCGCAAGACGTTCGCCGATTACAAAGCCGCACGCGCCGCCTACGGTGCCGAGCTTGACAAGATAATCAGCCTGGCACTGCAGAACAAAAGTGCTGAGGCACTGGCTGTACTCAAAGGGACAGCTGCCAAGGCTTCAAAAGATCTGCAGGAGATGATCGACAAGTTACAGGATTCAAAGATCAAACAGGCCAAGCTGACCGCCGAGGGCAACACAGTGCTCGCTGATGGAGCATCAAAAGTCATGATTGCCCTGGCAATTGCCGGCTCTTTGCTGGCCATTATCCTCGGTCTGTTCATCAGCAAAATCGTCCTGGGACAGTTGGGTGGTGATCCCTCCGAGGTTGGTGCCGTTGCGGTCAAGGTCGGCGACGGCGATTGTTCCGTTGTCATTGACACCAAAGGTCTTCGAGACGACAGCGTTATGATGGCGATGAAGAAGATGGTTGATTCCATCCAGGCTCTTATCAAGGATGCTTCGACGTTGAGTGAGGCCGCTGTTGCCGGTAAACTGGCGACCCGTGCCGATGCCTCCAAGCATCAGGGGGACTTCCAGAAGATTGTGGTTGGTGTCAACGACTGCCTTGACGCTGTCATCGGTCCTCTCAATGTTGCTGCCGAATACGTCGACCGTATCAGTAAAGGTGACGTACCGCCAAAAATTACCGATTCCTACAACGGTGACTTCAACGAAATCAAAAACAACCTGAACGTATGTATTGATGCGGTATCCGCTCTTGTTACCGACGCTAAAATGCTCTCCAAAGCCGCCGTTGAAGGTAAGCTGGCTACCCGCGCCGATGCCTCCAAGCATCAAGGTGACTTCAAGAATGTTGTCCAGGGCGTCAACGACTGCCTCGACTCGGTTATCGGGCCGCTTAACGTGGCAGCCGAATACGTTGACCGGATCAGCAAAGGCGACATCCCGCCGAAAATCAACGACAGCTACAACGGCGATTTTAATGAAATCAAAAACAACCTGAACGTAGCAATAGACTCGGTCAACGCCCTTGTCGCCGACGCTAAAATGCTTTCCAAAGCCGCCGTTGAAGGTAAGCTAGCTACCCGCGCCGACGCCACTAAGCATCAAGGTGACTTCAAGAATATTGTCCAAGGCGTCAATGACTGCCTCGACTCGGTTATCGGGCCGCTCAATGTTGCTGCTGAATATGTTGACCATATCTCCAAAGGCGACATCCCGCCGAAGATCACCGACAGCTACAACGGCGACTTCAATGAGATCAAGAACAACCTCAATGTCTGCATAGACTCAGTCAATGCCCTTGTTGCCGATGCCAAGATGCTTGCCAATGCCGCCGTCGAGGGCAAACTTGCGACCAGAGCTGATGTCGGAAAACATGGCGGTGATTTCCGCGCTATAGTCCAGGGTGTCAACAACTGTCTTGACTCGGTGATTGGCCCATTGAACGTGGCCGCTGAATATGTTGATCGCATCGCCAAAGGCGACATCCCCCCAATCATCACGGACAACTATAACGGCGACTTCAATGAAATCAAAAACAACTTGAACAACATGGTCAAGATGATGAACGACCTTCTTGCACAGACCGACATCCTCATCCGGGGTGCGGCATCAGGAGAACTCGACAAGCGCGCCAATGCCGACCTTTTTGTCGGCGGTTGGAAACAGTTGGTCAGCGGCGTCAACGACACGGTCGTCAACATCGTCAACCCGCTTCGCGTTACTGCCGACTATGTCGACAAAGTATCCAAGGGCATCATCCCGCCGACTATCACTGACACCTATCTCGGTGAATACAATGTCATCAAGAGCAACCTGAACAACATGGTCAAGATGATGAACGACCTTCTGGCACAGACCGACGTCCTGATCCGGGGTGCGGCCTCAGGAGAACTCGACAAGCGCGCTAACGCCGATCTTTTTGTCGGCGGTTGGAAACAGTTGGTCAGCGGCGTCAACGACACGGTCGTCAACATCGTCAACCCGCTTCGCGTTACTGCCGACTATGTCGACAAAGTATCCAAGGGCATCATCCCGCCGACTATCACTGACACCTATCTCGGTGAATACAATGTCATCAAGAGCAACCTGAACAACATGGTCAAGATGATGAACGACCTTCTGGCACAGACCGACGTCCTCATCCAGGGAGCTGCGGATGGAGAACTCGACAAGCGCGCCAATGCCGACCTCTTTGTCGGCGGTTGGAATCAGCTGGTCAAAGGTGTCAACGCTACGGTCACAAACATAGTCAACCCGCTTAATGTTACCGCCAACTACGTGGATCGTATCTCCAAAGGCGACATGCCGCCAATCATCACCGATGTTTACAAAGGTCAGTACAACCTTATCAAAAACAACCTCAACAATCTGGTTAATGCCACCAACGGTATCACCGAAAACGCCAAGAAAGTGTCCCAGGGCAACCTGATGGTCGAACTGAAGAAACGGAGTGAAAACGATGACCTGATGGAATCACTGGCTACCATGGTAGCTAAACTGAAAGAGATCGTCATGGAAGTCCAGTCGGCGGCTGATAACGTCGCTTCGGGAGGCCAGGAGATGTCGGCCACTGCTCAGGAAATGAGCCAGGGCGCTACCGAACAGGCTGCATCTGCAGAAGAAGTCTCATCCAGCATGGAACAGATGGCCGCCAGCATTCGTCAGAATACTGATAACGCCATGCAGACCGAAAAGATTGCCATCAAATCTGCTACAGATGCCAAAGAGGGTGGCAAGGCGGTCAACGAAACCGTTTCGGCCATGAAAGAAATCGCGACCAAGATCTCAATTATCGAGGAGATCGCCAGACAGACCAACCTGCTAGCCCTGAACGCCGCAATCGAAGCTGCAAGAGCCGGCGAGCACGGCAAAGGTTTTGCGGTTGTCGCATCTGAAGTACGCAAGCTGGCCGAGCGGAGTCAGTCTGCCGCCGGCGAAATCAGCAAACTCTCCACCAGCAGCGTCGCTATTGCCGAGCAGGCAGGCGACATGCTCAGCAGGATGTTACCAGACATCCAGAAGACTGCTGAACTGGTTCAGGAAATCACCGCATCCAGTAAAGAGCAGGATACCGGGGCCGAGCAGATCAATAAAGCGATCCAGCAGCTTGACCAGGTCATTCAGCAAAATGCCAGCGCGGCCGAAGAGATGGCCTCTACCACCGAAGAGCTCTCCAGCCAGGCAGAGCAGTTGAAAGCGACCATTGCCTTCTTCTCACTTGACTCCGGCAGCCAGCGTACATTAATGGCTCCGCGCCATGCGCCGCCAAAACAGATCGCGGCAAGCCACCGCACGACAGCAGTTCATACTGCGTCAGCACATCATCAACATGGAAATCCGGCCAAGGGCGGCGTCAAAAAGTCCAGTGGTGGTGTCCATATTGAACTTGGCCAAGGCGGAGCAGATGATTTAGACGAAGGGTTTGAAAAATATTAAGTAAAGGGGCAAGGGTCATGGGGCAAGGGTCAAGTCTAATTCAAAAAATGAATTTGCCTGCCCCTTGCCCTTTGCCTCTGATTTTATGGCATTTACCTTCTTTTTTAGAGATTTACCGGTGCTTGAATATGCAGTTGATCTGACCATTAAGCTTGCGATGGGGCGGATGCGCATAAAGGTATGGGATGCCGGAAGTGCTTTGGGGCAGGAACCGTACACCCTGGCCATCCTTTTTGCGGAGCGTCTTGGCGCAACCTTTAACAACCTGTTTCTCGATGCTACTGATTATGACAGTGAGAACAATTTTGGTGATATCGTAAAGGCAGCGACCTATAAATATGAAGAATTACAACGGATACCGGTGGATATCTTTGAAAAATATTTTGATGCGCAGGAAGGTGACATGTACCGGGTTTGCGAAAAGGTTCGTTCACGGGTCTTTTTCAAGTATCACGACCTGCTCTCCCTTAAAGCAATTGGTTCGGATTATGCCCTCGTGGTTTGCAAAAATGTCCTGCTGCATTTTCAATATGAAGAGCGGATTGAGGTCATTAAAATGTATCACCAGGCGTTAAGCCCTGGCGGATATCTTGCGATGGAAAATACCCAGAAAATGCCGGTTGAGATTGCACATCTGTTTGAGCAGGTTGTGCCGGATGCCCAGTTATATCGGAAGCTATGAGAGTTATCGAGTTAGCCCAGGCACCAATATATACCTGCCGTTCGTATCTGCTGCTGGGTGACTGGAATGTGTTGGGCGATGTAAATACACTGATTGACCCCGGTACAGACGGCTCGGTTATTGACCAGATTGAAAAGCTCTCCACCGGATGCGGAAAGGTTCCTGTAGAACAGGTGATTCTGACGCACAATCATTTCGACCATGCTGCCGGGGTTGAAATATTCAAACAGCGCTACGGTGCTCGTGTGTATGGCTGGAGCGACGGAAAAGATGTCAATGAAGTGCTGCGTGACGGCCAAATCATCAAGGCGGGAGATGACCAGCTTCAGGTACTGCATACGCCGGGGCACTCTTCTGATTCGGTCTGTCTGTACAATTTTACACACCGGATTCTCTTTTCCGGAGATACCCAATTGCGGATTCGTTCATCAGAAGGTTTTTTTGCCCCGGAGTATGTAGAGACTCTCAGGCGACTTTCTACATTGAGGATAGACACGATTTATTCCGGGCATGACGAACCTGTTACCAACAACGCAGAGGGGATTATTCTGGAGACGTTGCGGATTGTACGAAATAGCTAGGAGGTGAGAATATAATGGGACTATTCGGGAACAGCAGCAAAATAGCGTTGGCAGAAAAAGACGCGGAAATCAATAAATTGATGCAGATGGTTGACAATGTGGACAACATTGTAATGCTGTGTGACGCCACCTCCGAAAACAAGATATTTTACATGAACACAAAAGCGAAAAAGATGCTGCAAAAGCACAGTTCCGAATTAAACGCCGGGCTGCGCGGCGCTGACGTCGGCAATGCCTTCAACAACTCCATACATCAGTATCATAAAGATCCGAGCCGCGTTAAGCGCTTTTTTTCGAATCCGCGCACAGATCTTCCTCGTATAGCCGAAATACCGATCGGGTCGATTACACTTAAGACAACCGCGTATCCAATCTGGGACAGCAGTGACAATAGCAAGGTGCTCTGCTTCATGGCCTGCTGGAGCAATGTAACTGCCGAAAAGCGGGTGAAAGAGCAACAGTACAAAGAAATTGAGCGCAAAAACTATCTGGAGGAGAGGATCCATCAGATCGCCACAGCGATGGAAGAAATGAGCATGACCGTCAACGAGGTTGCGGACAACACCAGTAACGCCTCCGATTCTGCCTCCCAGGTCTCCAAAAATGCTTACGAAGGACAGAAAGTGGTAAACTAGGCGGTCCAGGAGATGCAGAAAATAGCTGAGGTAATTCGCTCTTCAGCCGTCACGGTAGGAAAACTTGGCGCTACTTCTGAAAAAATAAGCGAATTTGTAAATGTGATCAACGAAATCGCCGATCAGACAAATCTTCTGGCTTTGAATGCGGCCATTGAGGCCGCTCGTGCCGGTGAAATGGGTCGAGGATTTGCCGTGGTAGCTGATGAGGTAAGGCGTTTGGCAGAACGTACCACAGCTTCAACCAAGCAGATCAGTGCTATGGTAGCCGAGATTCAGAACGGCACCAGGCTGGCCGTTGAGTCAATCGAGATCGGCAAGACAGAAGCAGAAAAGGGAGAGGCACTTTCGCATAAAGCGGAAGAGTCATTGAACTCCATTGTTCAGTCCATCGACGAAATTAAGAACATGATTGCCCAGATTGCCACGGCCTCAGAGGAGCAAGCTGCAACCGCCACAGTTATTGCGAATAACCTGGAAGAAATCTCGCGCCAGTGACCTGTTTCAGATGAAAATAACAGAGGGGAGAAACCTTATGAAATGCCTGATTGCTGAAGACATTCTGATATGCCGCCGGATTCTGCAGGAGATGCTTTCAACCATGGGTGACTGCGACATCGCAGTTAACGGTCAGGAGGCTATCGACTCGTTTGCACTGGCGCACGAATCAAAGCGTCCATATGACGTCATCTTCATGGATATCATGATGCCGATTATGGATGGAAAAGAGGCGTTGCGTTCCATTCGTGCTCTTGAAAAAATGATGGAGATTCCACCGCAACTGGCTGTCAAGGTTATTATGACTACATCAATGGATGATCCTAGCACGGTCATAAAATCGTTCAACGAATGTGGCGCCGATGCATATATTGTGAAGCCACTCAGCAAACAGAAGATTCTTAAGGAGCTGAGAGCTCTCAAATTAATTCAGGGAACGTAATTTCCATGTCATTTCAAACGAGCAGCCAACTTTTTTCAAGCGACTCCGGTGCCAGCGTGAAAGCCATGTGCATCTGGAAAGGTGTGCTTTCACCTTCAATTGAGACCTTGCGGCGAATGGCCGGAACAACCGAGGACGAGTTTTTGCAGATCGGCGCGGAGGTGCAGAGCTTTTATCAAAGATCTTCTGATATAACCCTGATATCGAACCAGTTGCTGGAAGTTGTTTCCGGAGAAAGGGTTCAGACTCTGACCGGGCGTCTGCAGCAGATGATGGCCGATATGGAAGCCTACCTGACGGAGGCGCGCTCCCGCAGCAGCGAGAGCTGCGATACGCTGGAACAGGTGCAGGACCTCCTTGACAAACTTTCGGAACCTCTGGAAGGGTTCCAGAAGATGAACAAGGTTCTCCGGATGCTGGGTATCTCAACAAAGATCGAAAGCTCCCGTCTGGGTGAGATGGGGAGCGGCTTTGTCAACCTGGCCATGGATGTCGAAAAGCTTTCCCACCAGATCAACGACAAATCTGCCGCCATACTGGGTCATCGCAACATGATGGCGACCATGATCGACTCAAATTTGAGGGGTGTTCGCTCATCGGAAGCCGTACAGGATGCCAAGGTCGCCACGTCGCTTAAAAACACTGCATCCAGCCTGCAGGAACTGGTATCGGTCAACGAACGCTGCACACAGTTCGGCGCCACGGTTTCGACCGTATCCGCCGGGGTTACAGCCAGCATCAGTGAGGTGGTCTCTTCGCTTCAGATGCATGACATGACCCGTCAGCAGTTTGAGCATGTCGTCGAAGCACTGGAACGACTTCTGGCTGTTTTACCAGATTCTGATGTCACAGCGACAGGTGAAAACCGGGGGCAGGCATTGATCGTCGAAGCTGGTGACGTCTGCGAACTTCAGGAAGCTCAGCTCCGTTTTTCCGCTGCCGAGCTGTATAACGCCGTACGCACGGTCGTGGACAATCTTCGTGATATTGCCCGCAAACAGTCACTGATAGCAGATGAGACCCGCAATGTCGCCGGTATGGCAGACTCCTCCGGCACCTCGTTTGTAGATGTCATGAGCAACGGGATTAACGCCATAACCGCTACGCTGACGTCATGCGCCTCGGCCGACCTGGATATGGCCGGCACCTTGAAAAAAGTTGCTCAATCGATTGGAGAGATTACCACCTTTGTCACCGACATTGAAGATATCGGCTCCGAAATCGACCTGATCGCCTTGAATGCCCAGGTCAAGGCCGCCCATACCGGCCCTGAAGGTGCCGCGCTCGGTGTTCTGGCCGAATCAATCAAGCGACTCTCGGACGAAGCGGTTCACCTGACCGAATCCGTGGCAGTCACCTTGACAAAAATACATACCGTCACGGAACATTTATCTGTCGGCACTGATGAAGAACAGCTCGGCAGCCGGGTTTCGTCCATGCAGGAAGAGGTGACCGAAATACTGGGTTCACTTTCCAGCATGAATGCTGATCTTTTCTCAATAATTGCCGATCTGAGCGATCGCGTTACCTCGCTTAGTCACGATGTGGAATGTTCCGTATCAGGCATAGACGTGCATGAGCGGATTAAATCCATGTCTGACGGCGTTCTGGTAAACCTTGAGCAGATTGTAATACAGTCGCGCCAGATTGTCCCTGCCAGTACGGAGTTCAAACAGAACCTGCGTTACATGGAAGAGCGCTATACCATGGAGAGCGAGCGTCACATTCATGAGGCGCTTGCCCGAAAACGGAGCGGACAGTCGGCTGTTGTTAAACAGGAAGTTGCAAAAGCCAGTTCCGACGATGATTCGGAATTCGGAGATAATGTAGATTTGTTTTAAGGGAGTACACCATGCCACTCAACAGTTCCGTCCGCGAAAATGGCGATGTCGTCATTACCAGCGGAAATAGCCTGACAATTGAAAACGCAGCCGAATTTTCACGGCTCCTGCGCGAGGCTATTGAAGCCGCAAAACTTGTCGCCATTGAATTTGAACCTGGCGTCGCTATCGATATTACCGGAGTTCAGGCTATCTGCTCGGCCTGCAAGAGCGCCGTCCAAGGTGGCAAAGTATTCACCTATCACGGCCCACAACCGCAGGCTATGACTGACATCATCTCAAGCAGCGGGGCTGGGCGCCACGCTGCCTGCAAACATAACAACAATTCAACCTGTATCTGGTTCGGAGGAGCATAGTAATGGCTAAACTGATAATGTCGGCTGATGATTCAGCCAGTGTCCGGCAGATGGTGACATTCACTCTTAAACAGAATGGCTATGACGTAATCGAAGCGGTTGACGGAAGGGATGCCCTGAATAAGCTGGGTACAACGAAGGTCGATATGCTGCTGACTGACCTCAACATGCCCAATATGGACGGCATCGGCCTTATCAAAGGGGTTCGTGCCGGGACACTGAACAAGTTCATCCCGATTGTCATGCTGACAACAGAATCAAACGACACCAAGAAGGCCGAAGGCAAAGCTGCCGGGGCAACCGGCTGGATTGTAAAACCTTTCAAGCCGGAACAACTGATTGCCGTGATAAAGAAAGTGCTGGGGTGACGCCATGATGGAACAAGCCATTGCAACCTATCGCGAGGAGGCCGGTGAACTGCTGGCCGAACTTGAGACTTCCCTGCTTGATCTGGAAGAAACTCCGGATGACAACGACCTGATCAACCGTGTTTTCCGCGCCATGCACACGATCAAGGGGTCGGGCGCAATGTTCGGTTTTGAGGAGATCGCCAGCTTTACACACGAAGTGGAAACCGTCTTCGACATGGTGCGCAACGGCAGGATGACTGTCACCAAACGTTTGCTTGATCTTACGCTCAAGTCGCGCGACCATATCACCTATCTGCTCAGTTGTGCCATTGGCGAAGAGGTCGATCGCACTGCCGGGGACGAGATCATCACCGGCCTGCGTCAACTTGTACCGCGAGCGGAAATACCGCAAAAAGGCTCAACCGAAGTGCCCGCTATCACGCTTCCGGCAGTATCAGAGGAAGAGTTGGTCAATGAAAGCACTTGGCGCATCCGTTTCCGGCCTGTACCAAACATCCTTCTGTGCGGGACCAACCCGATATCGCTGATCAATGAACTGCGCGATCTCGGCACGGCTCATGTGGTTGCCCAGTTTGACGATATTCCGCAACTTGCCGACATCGTCCCTGAAAATCTCTACATCTACTGGGACATCATCCTGACCACCACCAGGGGTGAAGATGCTATCAAGGATGTTTTCATCTTTGTCGAGGATGATTGCGAGATAAAGATCGAGCTGATCGACAAAAGCGGACTGATTGACAGAGAAGATGGGTACAAGAAATTAGGCGACATTCTCGTTGAACGTGGCGACCTCTCTCCGGTCGAAATGCAGAAAGTCCTGATGTTGCAGAAGCGCTTCGGTGATTTGCTGGTGGAGCAGGGTATCGTCTCTCCGGAGAAGGTTCATTCGGCGCTAATAGAGCAGCAGCATGTCAAGAGCGTCCGCAAGGAACGGAGCGAAACGCCTCCGGCTGAGGCTGCCGCGAGTATCCGCGTTCCGGCCGAACGCCTTGACCAACTGATCAACCTGGTTGGCGAAATGGTCACGGTACAGGCGCACCTGTCGCAGGTTTCACTGGCGGGCGGAGATTCAACCTTCATCGCTATATCTGAAGAGGTTGAACGCCTGACTAACGAGCTGCGGGATACCGCCCTCAATATCCGCATGCTGCCGATAGGCAGCACGTTCAGCAAATTCAAACGGTTGGTACGTGACCTTTCAAACGAACTCGGAAAAGAGATTGAGATGGAAACATTCGGTGCCGAGACCGAGCTGGACAAGACCGTTATCGAAAAGCTGAACGATCCGCTGGTACATATCATCCGTAACAGCATTGATCACGGCATTGAAATGCCGGAAGTGCGTAAAGCCGCCGGCAAGCCTCCACGCGGTACGGTCTATCTGGGCGCTGAACATTCAGGTGATTCGGTGCTGGTAACGATACGCGATGACGGCGCCGGTCTTGATCGGGATCGCATCCGCGCCAAAGCTATTGAACGCGGCCTTATTTCTGCCACAGTAGAAGTTTCCGACCGTGAAATCTTTTCACAAATATTCGCCCCCGGCTTCTCCACGGCTGAAAAGGTTACCAGCGTTTCCGGACGCGGGGTCGGAATGGACGTCGTCAAACGCGGCATCGACGGTCTGCGTGGCTCAATCGGTGTTTACAGTGTGCGCGGCAGCGGTACCACCATCACCCTGAAGATTCCGTTGACCCTTGCCATCATCGACAGCCTGCTGGTCAGGATCGGGAATGATCACTTTGTGCTTCCTCTGGCCGCAATAGAGGAATGTATTGAATTGACCAGTGATGATGTAAAAAACTCCCACGGCCGAAACCTGGCAAATGTGCGCGGTGCCATTATCCCTTATATCCCGCTCCGTCAGCATTTTCAAATCAAGAGCGACCGCCCCGATATTGAACAGATCGTGATTGCAGACCTCCACGGGACCAAGGTCGGGTTCGTCGTAGACAGCGTGGTTGGTGAGCACCAGACGGTCATAAAATCCCTTGGCAAGCTGTACCGTGATGTGAAAGGGATCTCCGGTGCGACAATTCTGGGTGACGGAACAGTCGCTCTTATTCTGGATATGAACGTCCTTTTGCAGAACACAGAACAGTTGGAGAACAGCTAGGAGATGGGCAGCCACCAGGATACTTCAAAAGTAGGCCTGCCAGCTACGCTCCGAGACCGCGAGTTTGCGCGCTTCAGCGCTCTTATTTACGAAAGTGTCGGCATCAAGATGCCGCCTGCGAAAAAGACCATGCTTGAAGCTCGACTGCAGAAACGGCTCAAGGTTGTCGGTATCGGTTCGTTCGAGGAGTACGCTGATTTTGTTTTCAGTCCGGAAGGGCGCTTCAGCGAACTTGTGCACCTGATCGATGTTGTGACCACCAATAAGACCGATTTTTTCCGGGAACCGGGTCACTTTGACTTCATGGTTAAAACGGCGCTGCCCAATATTCTTGATGCCCGTGGCGGGGCGTCACGCGATCCGGTCAGAATCTGGAGCGCCGGATGCTCGACCGGCGAAGAGCCCTATACACTGGCAATCGTGCTTTCAGAGTACGCGTGCAGCCGTCCCGATTTCAGGGCGGTAATAACCGCCTCCGACATCTGCACCCAGGTGCTGCAGACTGCCAAGACCGCCATCTATCCCGAAGAGAGAGTCGATCCCATTCCGCTCAACCTCAAAAAAAAATACCTGCTGCGCAGCCGTGAAAAAACCAGGTCACTCGTGCGGATTGATCCAAAGCTGCGCTCAATGGTAACCTTCAAGAGGATCAACTTCATGGATGACGACTTCGGTATCTCCGAGAAAATGGACATTGTCTTCTGCCGTAATGTCGTCATTTATTTCGATAAACCGACCCAGCAGACCCTGATGCGAAAGTTTTATAAACAGCTTAAGCCCTTAGGTTATCTTTTTATCGGACATTCGGAGACACTGAGCGGCCTGGATGTAAATTTCAAGGCGGTGGCATCGACGGTATACCGGAAAGAATAGGGGCGTGTGAATGGGCAAAATTAAAGTTTTAGTTATCGATGACTCGGCTCTGGTTCGCCAGACGTTATGCGAAATTCTCAATTCAGATCCCGGTATTGAGGTGATCGGCAGCGCAGCCGACCCGATTTTGGCTGCCGAACGGATGAGAACCATCATACCGGATGTCATCACCCTGGATGTCGAGATGCCGCGCATGGACGGGCTGACTTTTCTTCAAAAGCTGATGAGCCAGCATCCGATCCCGGTTGTGATGTGTTCCAGTCTCACCGAGCGCGGCAACGAGACAGCTCTGAAGGCTCTTGAGTACGGCGCTGTTGACATTATCACCAAGCCCAAGATGGGCACCAAGCAGTTCATAGAGGAATCGCGCATCAGGATTTGTGACGCAGTAAAAGGTGCGGCGGCGGCCCGTATGGCACCAATGCGGTCGATGCGGACGATGAAAGAGGTGTCGCCCAAGTATTCCGCTGACGTCATCATGGAAAAGCCCAATACTAAAGCCATGATCCAGACCACCGAGAAAGTGGCCGTCATCGGTGCATCAACCGGCGGTACGGAGGCACTCAGGGTCTTTCTGGAGATGCTGCCGGAGGATACTCCAGGAATCGTAATTGTTCAGCATATGCCGGAAAACTTCACCGCCGCCTTTGCCAAGAGGCTAGATTCGATCTGCCGGGTAACGGTTAAAGAGGCGCAGGATAATGATACGGTGGTGCGCGGCAGGGCTCTGATCGCCCCAGGCAATCACCATATGCTGCTGAAGCGGAGCGGTGCCCGCTATTTTGTGGAAATCAAGGAGGGCCCGCTTGTGTCGCGCCACCGCCCTTCAGTGGATGTACTGTTCCGTTCGGCCGCCCGCTACGCCGGCAAAAATGCCGTCGGTGTGATCATGACCGGCATGGGTGATGACGGAGCCCACGGCATGAAGGAAATGTTCGACGCCGGAGCGGTGACGATCGCCCAGGACGAGGCGACCTGCGTGGTGTACGGCATGCCGCACGAGGCGGTCAAGCTGGGTGGAGTAAACAAGGTAATGCCGCTCCAGAATATCGCCGCAGAAGTTTTGAGACTGTGCTGTTAGCTCCCCCTCCCTTGACGGGAGGGGGTTGGGGGGTGGGTGAAGCTGCGGGCATGGTCAGATATGCCGACTTCCCCCCCACCCTAACCCTCCCCCGCAAGGGGTGAGGGGACTTTAGTCCCAGGAGGTTCACCCATGGCATCATCACTCGAAGAAGCACTGCAACGCACCAATCTTTCCCAGTCAAACCAGATGGAGATGCTGACGTTCCGTCTGACTGATAACCAGCTTTACGGCATCAATGTTTTCAAAATCATCGAGATCATTGAGTGCCCCGCCAGAATCGACCGGATGCCAAATTCACATCCTGCTGTAAAGGGTGCGCTCGACTTTCGCGGCAACGCTCTGGCTGTCATCGACCTGTCCGAGGCGGTTGGACTTCCTACCAAAAACTACAGGGAAGAGTTGGCCTATATCATTATCTGTGAATATAATCGCTCGCTGACAGCATTCATCGTCCACGCTCCAGATACACTACTGACCCGCAGTTGGGCTGATATTCACAAGCCCGAAGGCATAAATGCCATTTCACTTGTTGCAATAGCCTATTCCGACAGTAACGAGGCAATTATGCTGCTGGATATCGAATCAATCCTTGTCTCAGTTGTCGGAATCGAGCGTGATCTTACTGACGTTGTCGAAGGCAGGGGGAGTGGCCGCCATGTGCTGATAGTCGATGATTCTCGCACAGCAATCATGCTGCTGCAATCGGTGCTGGATAAAATGGGCTTTACCAACACCGCCATGATGTCGGCCGACAAGGCGCTGGAATATCTCGAAAAGGATTTTGCCAGGGTCGATCTGGTAATATCGGATATCGAAATGCCCGGCATGGATGGATTCACCTTCACCCGTACTCTGCGAGAGCACAGCAATTACAAGGATCTGAAAGTCATCCTCCACAGTTCGATGAGTAACCCGACCAACCAACAAAAAGCCTTGCAGGCCGGTGCCAACAGGTTTGTGCCCAAGTTCGATCCCGACACTCTCTCTGAGGAAATTTTCAACCTGGTAGAGAGCCGCTGAACCTCAACGACAAGGGAGTCTTTCATGAATGACACCGATGACGAGTTGATTCAGGAACTTTCAAACCGTTTTGCTCAAAGCCGGAAAGCCTTTTCAGACCTGACCGTGGTTAACCGCAAACTCCTTGAAATGAACGAGCGACTGGAACGCTCCGAATCACTCAAAAGCAATTTCCTGTCAAATATCCACAACGAAATAAACAATCCGCTTAATGCGATAATGGGGCTGGCCGGACAACTGGCAATTGTCGGCGCTGATAATGAGGAGATCACCTCATTGTCTTCATTGATCGGCGCGGAAGCCAACCATCTTGATTTTCAGCTTCGTAATATTTTCATGGCTGCAGAACTTGAGGCTGGAGAGGTCAACCCCCACCGCACAAAGGTTCATATTGTTTCGATCCTGCGTGAACTGGTGGATTCGTTTCAGTATAGTGCGGCCAAAAAGAGCGTCACGCTTAACCTGCTCTCGTCTGAAGATGAAAACGATCAAACGGTTGTGATCGACTATGAAAAATTTCAGGCCGTTATATCCAATCTTCTGGCAAATGCCATTGAATTCAGCAGCGAAGGCGGTAGCGTCGAAATCTCGTACTCCATTGCCGGAGACGACACACTGCAGGTTTCCGTTCAGGATCATGGCGTCGGTATCGCCCCGGAGGATCAGCAGCGCATATTTGACAGGTTCGTTCAACTGGATACCGGCGGCACCCGTTCACACCTGGGGCACGGCCTGGGGCTCAGTATCACCAAAGCACTACTGGATCTGATGCAGGGGAGGATCATTCTCGTCAGCACCCCTGGTGAAGGCACTGTTTTCACCGTTTCCATGCCATCCGGATCCACTCTGGACGATGAAGACTCCTTTACCGAGGCGGGCAATCTTTTCCTCTTCGATGATGTGAGCGAGGCGAGGTAACGTGGGTAGTGAAGAACCACTCAACAAGTATTTCCTCTATCCCGGCACAATCTTTGCGGAACCCCATAAAACTCTTATAAGCACGGTCCTGGGATCGTGCGTCGCTGTCTGTTTGTGGGATCGCGTTTACAGCATGGGCGGCATGAATCATATCATGCTGCCGTTATGGAACGGAGAGGGGCTGGCAACTCCGAAGTACGGTAACATTGCCATGGAAAAGCTGCTTGCCAGGGTTCTGTCCATCGGCTGCCGCCGCGAAAATCTGGTTGCAAAGGTGTTCGGTGGTGCAAACATTTCAGGCTCCGGGGTGGAATTGTTCATGATCGGCGACCGCAACACCATGCTGGCCATGCAGATGCTGGAAGAGTTCAGGATTCCTGTCTTAGCCAAAGATGTCGGGGGGCGAGTCGGCAGGAAGATCATCATGAACACCGAAACCGGTGTGGTTCTGGTAGGTAAAGGGCGCAGGGCAGATACATGAAATAGTGCCCGGAATTTATGAAACATCTGATCGAATCACATACACATAAAATTCATCTTAAGCCTGGCGAGGTTGTTGTTGCGCGTGAGCCGGTGCTGGTATCCACCGTTTTAGGGTCATGCGTTGCAATTACCATGTTCTCACCAGGCTCCGGAGTCGGCGCAATCTGTCACGCCATGCTACCCGACAATGCGGGGCGGGATAAAGACCTGCGGTATGTTGACACCGCGCTGAGGCATATTTACCGTGAGGTCACAGGCTACGGAGCCGGGATGGATCTGGTGGTCAAACTTTTCGGCGGAGCAAGAGTTCTGGATGTGGGTGACAGCGGTTCTCCCGGCCGTACCGTTGGAGAGCAGAATGTTGCCAAAGCTCTGGAGATACTCGAAGTACTGGGATTAAAAATAAACAGTGCCGATATCGGCGGATTCGTGGGACGGAAGCTGTATTTTTGCACCAGGAACGGCGATGTGTATCTTCGCAGGATGAGAGATAGAAAAATTATAGCTGAAAATTAAAA
>CAYQMO010000057.1:0-18785 GCA_964418315.1 uncultured Geobacter sp.
AGAACTGGATCTGTAGCACAATTATCAAATTAATCACACGAAAAAGCAAGTTTGTTCAGCTTAGTGACATTTGCGATGAAATCGGCTACGATGCCTCGACTTGAAGATGTAGGGGGGATTAAACATGGGGCATACGGTACGATTCGGTATTTCACTGGATGAAAAACTGCTGCAGAATTTCGATCAACTGATCGAGCAGAAGAGTTATATGAATCGTTCCGAGGCCATCCGTGACCTTATCCGGGCGTCACTTGTTGAAGAGAGGTGCGGTGCTGAAGAACAGGAAGCTGTCGGCACGGTGACGCTTGTATATAATCATCACGTGCGCGATCTTGCCGATAAATTGACTGATCACCAGCATGGCCATCATGATCAGATAATTTCCGCTCTGCACGTTCATCTTGATGCCCATAACTGCCTCGAAGTGCTTGTTGTTCGTGGCACTGTGCGGGTGGTAAAGCAGATTGCCAATGAACTTATCAGCGTCAAAGGTGTCAAGCATGGCAAACTTGTATTGACCACTACCGGCGAGGATCTCTGACAACATGGAGCTTAGTTCATGAAAATGGCAGTTACAATAGCTCTGTTTTGTGCTGGCGGCGGAGTTACCCGTTTTTATCTGTCCGGATGGGTGCATAGCCTGCTGGGGCGGGCTTTTCCATATGGAACTTTTGTGGTCAATATCATCGGAGCCTACCTGATCGGGTTGATAATGGCAATCGGTATGCGTAGTCCACTCATGTCTGATACGGTTCGGTTGGGGCTGACAGTCGGTTTTCTGGGCGGTTTGACGACGTTTTCAACGTTCAGCTACGAAACATTTGTGCTTCTTGAGAGTGGCCGTTTTTTAACGGCGTTTGTCAATATTATCGCCAGTGTTGCTGTCTGCCTGCTGTTTACCTGGCTGGGGATTCTTACTGTTCGAATTATGGGATAATGAAAGTAATATACGGAGGAAACCGATTTTATGAAAAGTACTGCAAAAATATTTGTTGCCGGCCACAGAGGCATGGTTGGCTCTGCCATTGTGAGAGCGCTTCAGGCTAATGGACATATCAATCTGCTGCTACGAACACGCACTGAGCTGGATCTCTGCAACCAACAGGCGGTCGAGGATTTTTTTCGTGAGCAGCAACCTCAATACGTTTTTATTGCCGCCGCGCGGGTGGGGGGGATCATCGCCAACAGCAGCTATAAGGGGGAGTTTATTCATGACAACCTGATGATTCAGAATAACATCATTCACAGCTCCTGGCTACATGGTGTCACGCGGCTGCTGTTTCTCGGCAGCACCTGCATTTATCCGAAATTTGCACCCCAGCCGATGAAAGAGGAGCATCTCCTGACTGGTACGCTCGAACCGACCAATGACGCCTACGCCATTGCAAAAATCGCTGGAATCTATCAATGCCGCTCATACAATCAACAGTACGGCACAAAGTATTTATCAGCTATGCCGAATAACCTTTATGGCCCCAACGACAATTTTGATCTGGAAAAATCGCACGTCCTCCCTGCCATGATCCGCAAGTGTCACGAAGCAAAGCTGCGTGGTGACGCTACTGTGACGATATGGGGTACCGGCACACCGCTGCGGGAATTTCTTCAGGTTGATGATCTGGCTGCGGCATGTCTGTTTCTCATGAACCTTGATGAAAGCTGCTACGATGCGCTGCTGCATGATCCCGCCGCCCCGGCTCTGATTAATGTTGGCTCCGGCCAGGAAATAAGCATCCGCGATCTGGCGTTACTGGTGCAGGATGTGGTCGGTTTTACGGGGGAACTTGTTTTTGACAGGGATAAGCCGGACGGAACACCACGTAAGCTGGCGGATTCATCACGCATCCATGCGCTGGGGTGGCAGCATACTGTCGAACTGCGTAACGGAATTTCCGGGGCATACCGATGGTTTTTGGAAAACTGTTCATCCGGAGAGTAGTTCATGACAAGGAAAGCGCTTATATGCGGCATATCAGGCCAGGATGGTTCCTATCTTTCACGACTGCTTCTTGAAAAAGGGTATGAGGTGCATGGTTCTGCGCGTGACGCTCAGGTGGCCTCGTTTGCAAATCTCAGCAGGTTGAGGATTCATGATCAGATATGCTTTCATTCTATGGCGCTCAATGATTTCCGGAGCGTCCTTCAGGTGCTGGTGAATGTTCAACCTGATGAAATATACAATCTTGCGGGACAGAGTTCGGTCGGACTCTCTTTTGACCAGCCGGTGGAAACATTGGAAAGCATCAGTGTCGGGACATTGAATCTACTTGAGGCGATTCGCTTCATGAAACTCCAGACCAGGCTCTATAATGCCGGTTCAAGCGAATGTTTCGGCAATACCAGTGGTCAACCGGCTGACGAAAACACCCCTTTCCGTCCGCGTAGCCCGTATGCAGTGGCCAAGGCAACGGCGTTCTGGGAGATTGCCAACTACCGGGAGGCATATAATCTTTATGCCAGCACCGGTATACTATTCAACCATGATTCACCACTCCGTCCAGAGCGTTTTGTTACCCAGAAAATTGTCAGAAGTGCCTGCCGGATTGCTAATGGATCAGATGAAAAACTTAAACTCGGTAATATTCAAATAGCCAGAGACTGGGGATGGGCACCGGAGTATGTCGAGGCGATGTGGATGATCCTTCAGCAGGAAAAAGCCGATGATTTCGTGATCGCCACCGGTGAAACAAACCGCCTTGAGGATTTTGTCGCTGAAGTTTTCCGTTGCGTGGGGCTTGACTGGCGCGATCACGTGGAAAGTGATGCCTCACTGCTGCGCCCGTCAGAAATTATGGTAAGCAGGGCTAATCCTGAAAAATCGGCACGTATTCTTGGTTGGCAGGCAACGTACGTGATGAAGGATGTTGCAAAAATGATGGTGGCGGAGTTTCTGTAGTAACGTACATTAGGGCTCTAAATAGCGGCACCTTTTTTTTGGGTCATCGTTCACATTATGAACAAACATCTTGCACACTCCTCCTTTTTTCTCTATTGTTCAGATCATGAACGATTCAGTCGAAAAACCGCTTGACTCATCCCGCTCTCTCCAACTTCTTTCTGAAATCAGCGGCGATGCGCCTCTTTCACAGCGCGAGCTTTCACGCCGACTCGGCATTGCCGTCGGTCTGGTCAATTCGTATCTTAAAAACCTTGTCTCTAAAGGGTTCGTACGGGTCAAAAACTTCCCCAGCAACCGCTACGCCTATCTACTCACCCCGCAAGGCATTGCCGAAAAAAGCCGTCTCGCCTACCAGCACCTTAACTACTTCACCAGTCTGTACACTGTTGCGCGTCAGGATTATCTGGACCTGTTCCTGCGTCTGGAGCGGTCAGGTGTTCGTGAAGTCGTATTTTGCGGAGTTGATGAAGTGGCGGAAATTGCGTATCTGTCGCTGCGGGAAACCGGATTGGAACTGGTTGCGGTTATGGATGATAAGCGGCAGGGGGAGATGTTTTTTGGATTGCGGGTTGTGCCACTAGCTGCTGGGGTGACGGGTAGAAACGCAGCTATTGTGATTTCAACACTAAAGAGACGGGATGAGTTAGCCCTATCACTGCATAGTCTTGGAGTCGCTTCTGCCCAGATATTTGTTGTCTGTCCGGCGTCACAAGCTGACGGCACACAACCGAAGTGAGTGTACACTGGCTTCCATATGTGCCACATTTCATTCGTAAGCGGGTGGAAGGGCGCCAGACACTAGAGAAAATAATTGACAATGCCGGCTGGCTGTTCTTTGACAAAGTTCTGCGCATGGGGGTTGGACTTTTTGTAAATATCTGGGTAGTACGGTATCTTGGGCCGGAACGCTTTGGTCTGTTAAGCTATTCAACTGCCTTTGTAGCTCTTTTTGCCACCTTTGCAACTTTGGGCCTCGACGGAATAGTTATTCGGGAACTTGTACGGAAACCGGATGATTCAAGAGAGATTTTGGGTTCAGCTCTGATTTTACGACTGATTGGCGGAGTATGTTCCTTTATTGTCTGCATGGGTTTATTTTTATTGCTTCGCCAGAGTAATGATACCGCCAGCATGCTTGTCGCAATTATTGCTGCCGGAATGGTGTTTCAGGCGTTTGATGTCATAGATTTCTGGTTTCAGTCGCGGATGCAGTCCCGCAACACCGTAATCGCCAAGAACGGTGCTTTTCTTGCGGCTGCCTGTATAAAAATCGGACTCATTCTTGCCCATGCCTCGTTGCTGATGTTTGTCTGGGCTGCGTTTCTGGAAGTCACCCTTGGTGCCATCGGAATGATGCTTTTATATAAAAAATCCGGCTATCGTTTGAGTGAATGGTACTGCACCTTCGCTCGCTGTCGTCACATGCTGAGCGATAGCTGGCCCATGGTTCTGAGCGGTCTTTCAATTGCCATTTATATGAAAATCGACCAGATTATGCTGGGTGACATGGCAGGAAATGATGCTGTTGGCATCTATGCTTCGGCAACCAAGCTGTCGGAAATCTGGTATATGATTCCAATGATAGTCGTATCGTCAGTTTTTCCGACGATAGTTCACTGCAAGGAACAGGACGAGCAGATGTACTATCGCCGTATCACCCGCCTATTCAGTCTGATGGCGGGTATTTCGTTACTGATTGCCATACCTATGTCACTCTGTTCGAATTGGATTGTGACTGCAATGTATGGCAATGCCTATCAGGCGGCTGGGCCGGTGTTGGCGGTGCATATATGGTCATCTTTGTTCGTTTTTTACGGGGTAGCTCAAGGGGCTTGGGATCTGACTGAAAATCTGACCCGTCTGGCAATGGTGCGAATCGTTATTGGCGCGACAGTCAATATCCTGCTAAATTTCTGGCTTATTCCAGTGTATGGGCCAATCGGAGCCGCAGTGGCAACAGTGGTCTCCCAAGCATTGGCAGCATTGTTTCTGAACCTTCTTCATGAGAAAAGCCGACCGATATTTTACTGTCAGATCAAATCTCTGCTGTTTGTCCGCTACCTGCGTGGACTCTGACGGTGCTATTTCAAGAGGAAAGCCGATGACTGAAAAGCTGTTCAATGTAATTGCCGCCTGCTATCGAATAATCTTCGCCCGGCCATCGTGCTTCAAATTCAATAAGATGCTTCTGGAACTGAGTCTGCGCGGCCTGGGGGTGAAAAATGCACAGAATGATGATGCCAGTGGTGAAACTCATTTCCTGACTGAAATTCTGGGCCGCTATGATAAACCGGTTGTTCTGGATGTAGGTGCCAACAGAGGAAACTACGCCAGTAAAATATTGAATCTCTGCCCTGATGCAACCCTCTATGCTTTTGAACCTCATCCGGCTACATTTTCGCTACTGCAGCAGGTGGCTGATAAAAGAGGGTTTGAGGCGATTAACTCCGGAATGGGAGCTGAAACAGGTGTGTTGCAACTCTATGACAGAAAAGAGGCCGATGGGAGCGGGACCGAGCATGCTAGTGTTTATCGGGATGTGATTGAGGGGTTGCATCAGGTATCGGCAACTGCCGTTGAAATCAGCCTCAACACAGTTGATACCTTCGTGCGTCAACGAGATTTGAAAAAAATCACGCTGCTCAAGATCGATACCGAGGGGCACGAATACGAAGTGCTGCAGGGAGCTGCAGAGTCCCTGGCATGTGGAATGGTGGAAATGATCCAGTTGGAGTTCAATGAGATGAATACTGTCAGCCGGGTGTTTTTTCGGGACTTTTATACACTGCTTGGTGACAGGTATGATACTTTCCGCCTTCTGCCGGGAGGGCTGCTGCCGATAACGAAATACCGTCCGGTGTTGTGCGAGCTGTTCGGATATCAGAATCTCCTGTTTGTACGACGCTGTAGAACACAAGCTGCTACTGGAGGTCGGTAATAATGGGGCTTACTACTCCCGTTGCCTTCCTGGTCTTTAACCGCCCAGATACCACGGAGCAGGTCTTTGCTGCTATCCGTCAGGCAGAGCCGGAAACGCTGCTGCTTGTGGCAGACGGTCCACGCGCGGATCGTTCTGGTGAGGCGGAACTCTGTGCGAAAGTGCGGGGCATCATTGAGCAGATTGATTGGCCGTGCCGGGTGCTGAAGAATTATTCCGACGTAAATATGGGGTGTAAAGGGCGGGTCTCAAGCGGCCTTGACTGGGTCTTTTCCGAAGTCGAAGAAGCGATTATCCTTGAGGATGACTGTCTGCCGCATCCCGATTTTTTCCCTTTTAGTCAGGAAATGCTGGCTCGATATCGTGATGATGAGCGGATTATGATGGTTGGTGGAACCAATTATCTTGTAGACCGACTTCAGATACCGGAAAGTTACCTGTTCTCACGCTATTTTCCTGTATGGGGTTGGGCCTCCTGGCGCAGGGCGTGGCAGTTCTATGATGTTACAATGCAGCAATGGCCCCGGTTCAAAAAGGAAGGACAGCTACGCGGTTATTATGCCGATGGTTATATGCGGCGTTTTCTCACGACTACATTTGATGACGCCTACAGTGGGCGGATCAATACCTGGGACAGCCAGTGGTTTTTTGCGTGTCTTTGTAATAATGGTCTGAGCATTATTCCCGCTCGAAATATGATTTCCAACATTGGGACGGTAGGTGCCCACTCAGGTGGATATTCAGCGAATAATTATTTCCCGGTATTTCCGTGCGCTGTGGATACTCTGAAGCACCCTGCTCTCATTACTCCTCACCAGTCGTACGACCAGCAGTTTTTTATTGAGCAGTTTAAGGTACATCCAACGTCAATTGCCCGTAGCTTGAAGGCATTTGTGCAAAAGAGGGCTCGTAAAATCTGGCCCGAAAGTGGACGACAGCAATGGGACGAATGAATGATCGTCTGCACAGCCTTTGCCGTAAAGTATCCCGTCTATCTGGAGTTTCGGAAATTTCGCAGCGTCGTATCAGGAAATTTCTGGATACAGTCAGTGTTATTGTGCCTCTACGCGGTGAGAAGCTGCCAGCTTCTGTGGCGGTTGTGATTCCCTGTTACGGGCATTCATCGTTTCTCGTCTCGACCCTGAAAAGCATTGCCAGTCAAAGCAGACTTCCGGACGAAGTGATCGCGATTGACGACGGTTCTCCGGATCAAACAAGTGAAGTTCTGGAAAAGGAGTTAGCCCGGCTCAGAGAACGGGGAAATGTTAGCTGTACACTCTTGAAAAACGACTGGAACAGAGGACAGGCATTCACGCTTAACCGGGGTATTGCTATCGCTGCAAGCGAACTGATCATGATCCTCAATGACGACGATTATCTGATGCATGATGCAGTAGCGACGCAGCTTGAACTTTTTGAGCAGTATACAGAGGCCGTAATGATTGGCGGTACCAGTATTCATTTCTGCGGCAACGAGGAGTTGGAACTGCATCCAAAGACCGGACGGTCGATTCCGGGCGGGGAAAAAGTCGCATTGAGCGTCAGCCAACCGTCAGATGTACTTAGTTTTCGCCACTACAACGATCTAAACATGACCCATTCGGGGTGCTGCTTTCTGAAATCCGCCTGGGAGAAGGTTGGAGGTTATTATTCTGATAAGAATAAACGGCTTGTACCCTTTTCCGACCGGGATTTTCAATTGCGTGTTAATGCCCTTTTCCCGGTTGCAGTAAGCAATGATGTGCCGTTTTCTTTCTGGCGCAGTGGCAGCAGTGTTGACCAGGGGAGAGACTCTTGACAATGTGTACTGTCATTAAAAGCTCAACTGTAGCGCCGTTTTCCGGTCGGGAAATTTATGAAAATGTGAACCCGAAGATTACCGGACTCTACGCCGGGGAAGGTTCTGTTCTGGACATCGGCTGCGGCTCAGGTGCCCTTGGCGACTGGATCAAGCGGGAAAACCGGCAGGCTGTGGTGCATGGTGTCGATATTTCTGCAGAAGCGGGCATGGCAGCGGCGGAGCGACTGGATTCGTTCTGGTGTGTGGATCTTGATCTGTCACCGCTTCCGGAAACCGGTCTGAAGTATGACCTGATTATTCTCGGAGATATTCTAGAACATCTGAAGCGACCGGACCTGTTTCTTTCCGGGCTTAAAGACCGCCTTGCAGCTAATGGTAAAGTAATAGTTTCTGTCCCGAATGTCGCCAATTACAGCATCCGGTTGCGTCTGCTTTTCGGTCAGTTCCGCTATACGGAAACCGGCATCATGGACCGGACACACCTCCGCTTTTTTACATGGGACTCTTTTTCTGAACTGATTGATCGGAGTGGCTTCGCCATCGAAAAACAGTCGTTTATCTCCCGCTTTTCCGGCCTCCTGTTGCACTTCTTCTTTCCGTTACTGGCGGTGCAGTTTATCGTCAAGCTGAAAAGGCGGTAGCCGGTGTCGCTGGGAGAATATGTTTACAAAGTTCAGCGCGCCTGCCAGCGCTATCTGCCGCAGCGCACACTAAACATCTTGCCCGGGAAGGGCAGGCAAAGGGGGAGGGCGCTTGTCAGCTATCTGCCGCTGCCGCTGGCTGGTGCCCCGGCTTTTTTTCGCGGCCACTCCAATGTTTGGGAATGCTCTGAAATTGTTAACATTTTTAACCGTCTCGGATATGCAGTAGATCTGATAGCGTGGGATGATACTTCATTTGTGCCTACGGCACCGTATGATGTGGTATTTGATATCCATCGCAATCTTGTGCGGTGCAGCAGTGAAAAAACAAAAACAATTTTCCATGTGACAGGCAGTAACCCCGAATTTTCTAATCAAGCAGAAGCAATCAGGCTCCGCGATCTCAAGGCTCGACGCGGTAATACAATATGCAGTCGCCGCTCTGTTGGAGCCGATGATCTGAATAAATTTTCGGAAGGTCTGGCAAGAGCTGACCTGGTAACTCTGATTGGCAATGATGTAACAGCGTCGACTTTTCCCGGTGACGTCCAGTTGAAGATGCGCCAAGTTGTAGCTACCGGATCCTTTCTGCCTGGAACTTTGGAGAGAACATTCTCTGGTGGTGCCCCTTCAGAATTTCTCTGGTTCAACGGGAGCGGGGCGGTTCTCAAAGGGCTCGACCTGGTGCTGGAAGTTTTTGTTCTGCATCCGGAGTTGACGTTGCATGTAGTAGGCCCCTATCTGAAAGAGCATGATTTTGTTGATGCCTACCGGACAGAGCTTTTCAAGACCCTCAATATTAAAAGTCATGGGTTTCTGTTTCCTGCTGACCGCCGTTTTATGGAAATCGCTTCGCGAGTTCGTGCATTCATAAATCCGTCATGCAGTGAAGGGATCTCAACGGCAGCTATCACCTGCATGCAGGCAGGAATCGTGCC
Organism: uncultured Geobacter sp.; assembly: GCA_964418315.1. Classification (GTDB taxonomy): domain Bacteria; phylum Desulfobacterota; class Desulfuromonadia; order Geobacterales; family Pseudopelobacteraceae; genus JACRCG01. The sequence continues at coordinate 9,218 of CAYQMO010000057.1, forward strand.
GATCGTCAGTAAAAACTGTGGTATTTCCCTGCCTGATCAGGCGGGGATTCTGCTCACGGAGTGCACGATGGCAGCGATTGAAAATGCTGTGATGGCAGTCGCTGCGATGGAGAATGACAGTTGGCAAAGCATGATGGAGAAGGCCGGGAGGTTCGCCGGAGAGAATTACTCGCGCCCGGCTTTTTCACGTCTGATGGAAGAGGCTTTTGTCACCGTTTTAGAGCGATAGAGAGTGCCCTTATGCCCTGTAAAATTTGTAAAGGTAATGTCGGTTTTTTTTCCCGAACTCGTTTGCTGAGTATGCATGATGTTGAATTCTATCGATGCAGCTCGTGTGGCTACATCTTTACCGAAGAACCATACTGGCTTGAAGAAGCCTATTCATCTGCTATAACGGGAAGCGACGTTGGACTGGTGCGGCGTAACTCCCGTCTGGCAACTATAACTCGTGTTTTGCTTACGGTTTTTTTTGACACAAAGGGGTGCTTTCTCGACTTTGCCGGAGGATATGGTCTGTTTGTGAGGATGATGCGGGACAACGGATTTGATTTCAAGTGGTACGACCGTTATTGCGCGAATCTGTTTGCCAACGGCTTTGCTGCTGATCTTGTCGATGGTGAAAATTACGAGCTCGTTACGGCCTTTGAACTGTTCGAGCATCTGGTAGATCCGGTGAGTGGGCTGGATGAGCTTTTGAAACTGTCAAAAAATATTCTCTTCACGACCGATCTCCTGCCAGAACCGGCGCCAAAGCCGGAAGAGTGGTGGTATTACGGGCTTGAGCATGGGCAGCATATTTCTTTCTATACCGGAAAGTCTCTGAAACTATTGGCCGCAAGAAAGGGACTTAATTTTTATTCAAACGGCGCAACGGTTCATCTGATAACAGAAAAAAAACTTTCCTCAGCACTATTTTTCTTGCTTGCACGGCACAAAACGTCGAGACTTATTGCACCGTTATTATCAAAAAAATCGCTGCTGGAAGATGATTTTCGCATGGTTGCGGGTGGAGAACTGAATGCATAAATGTTTGGTGGAGTAGTACATGCGAGTGGGGCTTAACGCCACCAGTTTTCTTCCCGGTCAGATGGGGGGGATGGAAACATATTTTAGAAACCTCGTAGATCGTGTGCAGACTTTTGATCATGACAACGAGTATCTGATCCTCTGTGATAAGCGCTTTGCCGCAGAGTTTCCGCTCGTTAATCCATCATTTCGTCTGGAGTATATCAATTATGCCAAACCATCGCCGGCCTGGTTCCTCCGTGGAGCAGTTCGTAACCTTTTTAAACGGGACATACTTGCCTCTCGGATGAACAGAGTTAGGGCAGACGTAATTCACCACCCTTTTACGGTACTTACTCCCCCTGATATCAAGCTTCCATCAGTTTTGACCTTCTGGGATATGCAGCACGAGTTCTTTCCTGAGTTTTTCTCTCGCACTGAACTGCTCAAGCGACAGCGCCTCTACCGTGCCTCAGCGGAGCGAGCGACGCAGATCATTGTCAGTGCGGCCTTCACCAAACAATGCCTTATCGATCGCTATGGCATCGCGAAGGATAAAATTGAGGTTATTTATACCGGCTACGGTCCGGAATATCGACCTGTGGAAAACAAGAAATTATTAGCAGCAATTCGGGATAAATATGGTCTCGACAGGCCATTCCTGCTCTATCCGGCGGCAACCTGGCCACACAAAAACCACAAACGCCTGCTGGATGCCGTCAAGCTGATGCGTGAACGGTATGCGTTTGATGGAACGCTGGTGCTGACCGGAATTGCGATGCAGTCGCACTCTGAAATTCAGGCTGAAATAAGCAGGCTCGGCCTTGCCGGGAGTGTAAAAATTCTTGGCTATCTTCCTACCGAAGAGCTGCCCGGTTTATACAACTGCGCCCGCTTGATGGTCTTTCCGTCACTCTTCGAGGGTTTTGGCATCCCGCTTGTTGAAGCGATGGCCTGCGGTTGTCCGGTAGTCTGCTCCAATACGACATCATTACCGGAGGTGTCAGGCGACGCAGGGGTGACGTTTGACCCGCTTGATGTTGAAGCAATGGCGACTGTTGTATGGAATGCCTGGAGCGATGAGCAGGCACTGGCAGGTATGCGGGCGCGGGGGCTTGAGCGGGCGCGGCTGTTTGACTGGAATGATACCGCTATCAAAACCATGGCTGTGTATAAAAAAGCCTGTGGTGCTGTCTGATGCGCTTCTCAATTATTACCGTCACTTATAACAGCAAAACCTTTCTGACAGAAACCATTCCAAGCGTCCTCTCCCAGGATTTTGGCGATTTGGAGTATATTTTCATCGATGGTGGTTCAAGTGACGCCACCTTGGATATTATTCGCAGCTTTGCCGCTGCGGATCGCCGTATCCGCTGGATTTCCGAAGCGGATGAGGGGATCTCCGACGCCTTCAATAAAGGTCTCCGCATGGCTTGTGGCGACATTATTGGCATTCTTAACTCTGATGACACTTATGCTGCCGGGGCGCTAGCTGCAGTTGCAGCCTTTTTTGATGCTGATCCACTCTGCGATGTGGTGCATGGCGATATGCTTCGCTTTCAAGGCGATGTTCCTCTGTTCCGCCTGAAGCCTGCACCGGTAGATGAGCGGGTGTGGTATGATATGCCGGTTAATCATCCTGCGACCTTTGTCCGCCGCCGGGCGTATGATCAGGTCGGACTGTTCGATACACGACTGAAGGTTGCCATGGATTATGATCTGGTGCTGCGCCTCTACCGGGCAGGATGTCGATTCCGTTATATTGACAAGGTGTTGGCAAACATGCGCTATGGCGGTGCCAGTGACGAGCGGTTTCTGGCAGCTCGGCGCGAGGTTTTTGCCGTAACTGTTGCTGCCGGGTATCCCCGATGGCGGGCTGGCGGCTGGTTTGTCATCAAGGCTGGTATGAATGTCACCAAAAATGTCTTAAGAAAACTGGGGCTGCACAGACTTATGCGTCTGCACCCGAAATTCAGAAAAAATATCGAGGAGAGCTGACCCTTGCGTATTGCCATTGATGCCTCCACAATCTCGACACAAGGCGGACCACGGACATACGTCTTGGGGCTAGTTGATGCTCTGCTGCGTAATGACGGAGATAATGAGTATGTGATCTTTTATAACGATCCCATTCACCTGGGACGTTTTTCCGTCGCTCAAGAAATCGTTCTGCCGGGGAAAAATCCACTGGCCAGACTATGGCGCGAACACGTACTTCTCCCGCAAGCATGCAAAAGGGAGGCGGTGGATCTGCTGCATTGTCCGAAAAGTGCTATTCCTTATTTTTCTCCATGTCCGGTAGTGGTCACACTGCATGATCTGATACCACTCAAACACCCGGAGACTGAAAAGTTTGCCGCCCGGATGTACTGGCGTCTGCAGATACCTGTTGCCGCTCGTCGCAGCACTTTTATCATTACCGATTCAGAACATGCCAGGCAGGAAATACTTGTAGACTTCGGCTGTCTCCCGGAGAATGTTAAAGCCATCATGCTTGGCTTTGACCCCCGTATGACACACCAGCGCTTACAAGCCGAGGGCGAGACAGTCTGCCGGAAATATGGACTTCCTGCTGAATATCTGCTCTATGTGGGTACCATTCAGCCGCGCAAAAATCTGGACACCCTGATTGAGGCTTTTTACCGTTTAAAAAAGAGCGCATTGATTGAAGATAAGCTTGTTATTGTCGGTCGTAAAGGGTGGCTCTACGAAAAGTTGTTTGCACGGATAAAGGAGCTGCAGCTTGAGTCAGATATTATATTTACCGGATTTGTTCCGGATGAAGAACTCCCGTTTATCTATGACAGGGCAAGAGTTTTTCTGTATCTGTCACTCTTTGAAGGTTTCGGCCTGCCGCCGCTGGAGGCAATGGCGTGTGGCGTTCCGGTCATAACATCAAATACCACGTCTTTGCCGGAAGTCGTGGGCGAAGCTGGCATAACGGTTTCCCCGACTGACATTGATGGAGTTTCATCTGCTATTATGCGAATTCTTTCAGATCCGGAGCTGGCTGCGCATCTTCGCGAGGCAGGCAGGGCACGGGCAGCTCTGTTCTCATGGGAAACGGCGGCCCGGGAAACTCTGGCAGTATATACACAAGTGCGAGGTAAGCAATGACGGAGCGAAATAAACAATATATTTTAATGGGAGTGCTGCTTGCTCTCTGCATCATCTGTTACGGGAAAATCCTTTTTACCGACAAAATCATCCGTGCCCCGGATATCATAAATGAATATTATTGGTCTGTTATTCGCCTATCACAGCACTCTCTCGGAGAAATTTTTTCCCTCAAGCTGACCGCCGACTGGGATATCTACAATAACAGCGGCAACACCCTTGAGGGTGGCGGCCTCGGTAACAAGTTCCTTTTCTGGCAGGGCCTCCTTTATTATTTCATAAAGCCGCCGGCCAGTGTCGGCTGGTTCATCGTACTGCACTTCTTTGTCGGCGGTGCCGGAGTTTTCATGCTCTGTCGCGCTATTGGTACAACTCTGCTGGCGGCACTACTAGGCGGACTCCTGTTCGCACTGGCGCCGGAGATGGCATCGCTGATCAATGCCGGTCACGTCCTCAAGATTGCCACAATCTGTGTTGCTCCCTGGGCCTTCTATCTGCTCGAAAAAGGCTTTCAGACCCGGCGGATTGTCTGGTTCATGGCGACGGCGTTTGTGCTGGCACTGCAGTTTTTTTACACCCACTGGCAGATAGCCTACTACACCTGCCTTTGTGTCGGCGTATTTGGAATCTGCCGTCTGATCGGCATTGCAGTGACTGAAGGTAAAAAGGGGCAGCCGCTTCGGCTGGTTGGACTCAATCTGGTGGTACTCTGTTTTTTTCTTACAACGGTTGCTATTGATCTTTTCCCGCTGGCCAACTGGTCAAAAGAGACCAATAGAGGAGCCATGAGCGGCGCTAATCAGGGGAGGGGGGGGCTCGATCGAGATGAGGCGATGATGTGGTCATTGCCTCCTGAAGAGTTAGCCGGCTTTATCATCCCCGGTTTTTTCGGTTTTTCGCGGCAGGAGGCTGGTGAAAATCCTGCCAATATTGCTACTTTTTATTGGGGCAGAATGACATTCACCCAGACGGTCAGCTATTACGGCCTGCTCCCCTGGCTGCTGATCCCGCTTCCGCTCATTTTTCGCCGTGACCGCTATACCTGGCTTGCTGTTGGCGCCATAGTTGGCGGCCTGCTCTTTTCCATGGGAAAATACACTCCGTTTTACAACTTCCTCTTTGATCACTTTCCAGGTATTGACCGATTCCGTGTTCCCAAAATGATGCTCTTTATTCCACTTATCGGTGTTGCCACACTGGCGGCACGTGGATTAGATCTTCTGTGTGATAAGGAACATCGAAGCAGTCCGGCATTTCGTCAATATATTTATGGGATGGTTGCGCTGGTCGTTGCTTTACTTGCACTACTCGGCGTGGAGTATCTCGGAAAAGATTTTTTTGTGCGGTACTTAGCAGATTATCTTGGCCAGCCCACACGGTATGAACAGGGGCAACAGCTCATCACGCAGCGCTGGAACAACGTGATGGTTGAAACTGCCATTGCTGCAATTTTTGCGGCAGTTTATGCGATTATAATAGTCGGCACTCGCAGTCGGAAAATCGGAAAGTGGGCTGGCTACGGTCTCATAGTTGTTTTTATTCTCGATGTCGGGCGGGTAAATGCCAAGTACATGTTTCTTGTCGATGTCCCCAAGGAGACGAAAAAAAATTACACAACTCCGGTTGTTGACTTCCTGAAACGCCAGCCAAAAGAGTATCGGGTACTCCCGATCTCGGGGGGGCCTGGTCCCTACTCGTCCAATAATGTTCCGGTCATGTTTATCCCTATGCCGGTACAGCAGAAGCGCTGGCAGGATTTCCTCGACTCATTCAGTCTCATGACGGTACTGCCGGATATGATCAATGTCCGCTATGTCATCTATTCGAATGAGCAGTATGCTCAGGAACGTGTTCAGTTTGGCGACAAGTACATACCGGTCTACCAGTCGCCTGACGGCAGCGAGGTTGTGCTGGAGAACCTAAAGGTAATGCCGAAGGCCTGGCTGGTTCCCTCTGTCCTGGCGGTTGCTCAACCGTTGCAGGCTCTTGGAGTTATGCAAAATCCGCAATTTGACCTGCGCCAGTTTGCCCTGGTGGAGTCACCACCAGTTTTGCCGATGGCTGAAATTGGCGCGGCAACGGCTGGAACGCCTGGAAATGTTCAGGTCACCCGCTATGAAGGTGAGAAGATTGACCTCTCTGCGACCACCACGGTGAATGCGATGCTGGTGCTGGGCGAAAAGTATTATGAGGGATGGAAGGCACTGGTTGATGGTAAGCCGGCTGACATTCAACGTGTCAACTATATCCTGCGCGGTGTTTATCTCACCCCAGGCAACCATAAAGTAGAGTTTGTCTTCGATCCGCTCCCCTTCAAAATAGGCAAGTATCTGACGATGACGTCATTTGCGCTGTTTTTGAGTATGCTGGTGAGAGAGTGGTGGATGCGAAGAAGGGTGAAGGGTGAAGGGTGAAATGGATGAGTTGACAAAAGACGATATCAAGCTGTTTGATCTGAAACTGTTTCAGCCACGGCACGGTTACCGCTATTCACTGGATCCTCTTCTGCTTGCCAGCTTTTGTCAGGCAATAAAGCCGACTGACAGTATTATCGACCTTGGGGCAGGCTGCGGCATCATTTCACTTGTGCTGGCCAGAATAAAACCGGAATCTACAGTGGTGGCTATCGAGAACAATCTGGAAATGGCACAGATCGTCGAGCTGAATATTCAGCAAAATGGCCTTGGTGACAGAGTATCAGGGCATGCGGAAGATATCATAAATCTGCGCGACTCTTACCCTGACTCGACCTTTGATCTGGTAGTATCAAATCCACCATTCCGTAAAGCCGGATCGGGGAAAATCAGCCCCATAATCGGTCGTGACTCCGCCAGGCATGAAACTACGGCCAAGCTGTCAGATTTTCTTTCAGCGGCAAAATATCTGGTTAAGCCATCCGGAAGAATATGCTTTATCCACCTGCCGTCTCGTCTCTCTGAATTTATCTCTCTGGTTGTTACGATGAAAATGTCCGTGCTGCGGTTGCGGATGATCCACAGCAATCAGGAGTCATCGGCAACCATGTTCATGGTAGAGGTGGCAAAGGGGAGACGTACGGAGCCGGTTGTGGAACGCCCGCTGTTCGTGCGTGGTATGGATGGAAAGCATACCGATGAAATCTGGAGATAGTAACCTCTTGAAGGATTGCTGGGCGAACTATCCTTTTACTCATGCTCATGGTTTTCAACAAATTTGCGAATAAATACAGCGATAATTACTTGCCTTGCAAAAAATTTAGATTTCCTCCGAGAGCATTGTAACCATCCAACACGCGTTGAAATGCTTTTACTTCGTCATCAGTTAAGTCACGGGACACCTTTTTACCATTCATTCCGCTAACACTCAGAACGGTTTTTTTAGCTTTTAGTATAACCTGAATAGCTCTATAAGTGTCTTTATCGAGGGGTATATCGTACCATTCTGCTACACCATTTTTGATGTTCTCAGATTGATAGGAGGGTACATTGAAACTCATCGTTTTTGAGTCTGCTGTTAAGGTCAATCCCGCCATCTGCAGATGCTGCTTTAATGCTATCTGTACGCAGAAACGTGGAATAAGAATACCTGACACGTCAACAAAATAAATATATAAAGCATCTGAAGACCTGTCACGTGGTGTAGACTCGTCAATATATCGTAATATTTTGTTTGAATTAGTAGATTCTTTGCGAACGCCACCTGCTTTACGTTTTTTTGTTTCATCGTCAATTATTTTCTTCAGCTCTTTATATTCAGATGAATCTTTGTTCACAGTATTAATTTGCACATGTGCAGTTGAAGAGTCGGTTTTTTTTATCGCATCTCTGACCGAACTGGCTACCGTATGCCGAGCGTTTATTTTAGACGCTTGTTCTTTTTTAGCTTGCATTAAAACCACTGTATTCTGATTATCTTTCACGTTATTTGCCGTTTGACTATCTTGAAAAAAATAGTTAAACCCTGCCATAACAAGAACTAATAGCAATATACTCAGGAAAAATAAAAATGCAAATTTGGCATCTTCAGAAAATATTATTTTTTTACCCATAATTGATACCCATATTCAAATAAACTATATTCCGGAGTTGTGGTTCAAGATCAGCAGACGGTATTGTTGGTTGGTGGAGATGGACGGGATCGAAGTGTCGAACCCAACACCGCATAACATACTGATATTATTAAGAATAAAATATGTCGAATCGTAATTCCTGTAACAGTTTCTGTAATTCTTGTAGCACCCTACCAGATGCTGAACAGAACTTCAATTGCTAATTCAGGAGCCTAACAGCATCAGCAAGCTTGCTTGGATCAAGGTGAGCATACCGCTCAGTAACTTTAATTGAGCTGTGGCCCAGGATTTCTTTAACAATATACAAATCGACCCCAGCATTAATAAGCCTACTAGCCGCACTATGGCGCAAACAGTGGATACAAAATTCATTGTCTGCGTCTAAGCCCATATGTCTCCTGGCGTATGACCAAGCTCGTTCAGCTTGAAATTTGTTTATCGAAAACGGTTTTACAGAATTTATTTTCAGCCTAGCATCCAGTATGCTCCTGACTTTCGTGGTCATAGGAACACTTCTTGGCCGGTCGCCTTTGTTAATCCAAATTCTTATATGATCCGCTTCGAAATCAACATCATTATACGCAAGGTCTAATAGTTCCGATAGCCTACAGCCTGTTTCTAAAAGGCATTCAAACAAGTCAGCGCAATCAGGATAGTGAGACTGTTTTGAGCCAAAGTCTTTACATCTCAGTAATGCCAACAGCTCAAGTTCTTCACATTTAGTGATAGTCCGGATTCTACCATTACGCTCCTTCCGTAGATTAATGAAATGATTATCCAGGCGAAAGTGGTTAAGGATCGTCTTCAAGCAAGTTAGATACCGATTGATGGTAGCATTCTCAGAATCCGTTTTCTCAAGCGAACGTAAAAGCCCCTGTACGGCTGTTTCGTCTATTGATCCTATAGGCGGATTATCCAATAGAACTGAAAGTCTTGTAGCGCGATTAAGCGTACCGTTATGATCTTTGGTGAGTTTCCACCTGACATCATATACTTGCTGAATTGCATCCTGTAAACGTAGCCTGGATACTTTCTGAATAGGTGACAGCTTGGATTCCGACAAAACTTTCTGTCTCTCAATGCCCTCTTGATGCTTCGCTTCCCTTTTGCTGGTAGTCTTACAGCTTTTCACGGTTCTGACTCCATCAATTACAAAGTCCATTACATACGTCTTGCCTCTCTTGTAAACTGACATATCTTTCCACCTCCGAATAGTTTAGCCGCATGGCGGCGAAAAGAAAAAAAGCAGGGGCACGAGGCCCCCGCAGTTTGTGTAAATCAGCGTGACGTTTTATAACAGACACCTTTCCACGAACGATGTGTACTCCGTATCAGATACGATGAGATGATCAAGCAACTTCACACCTAAAATTTCCGATGCCTCTTTCAATCTGCGGG
>CAYQMO010000058.1:0-18724 GCA_964418315.1 uncultured Geobacter sp.
GTAGCGCCACGGGGACGGGTTCCGGCAATGGGGCGGAGTTCGACACGCCGCCCCTCTTTTCTTACCATGACCTCGGGAGACGCACCGGCGATGATCGTGTCGTTCAGGCGGAGAAAAAACATGTATGGTGACGGGTTTAGTGTGCGCAGGACTCGGTAGATGTCAAAAGGATCGGCTGAGAGTTCACCGCTGAAACGCTGTGAAAGTACGACTTGTATGATATCTCCGGAGCGGACATATTCTTTGGCTTTTATCACCGAAGCTTCGAACTCTTCACGGCTTACGTTGGAACGAAGCTCGACCGTTTTTCCGGTCGGAGCCGTTGTTCCGCAGGAAAGAGATGTCCGAAGGCGCTTTATGAGCGTTTCGATTTTTTCTGCTGCAGCCTGATATGCCTGCCCCGTTGTTATTTCTCCATCCAAATGGGCATTCGATACGACTTTAATTTTTTGGCTGACACTATCGAATATGATAATTGTGTCCGTGATTAAAAAGTAGGCATCGTAGGCGTCAAGCGTGGCCGGTTTGCTGCCGGGCAGATTCTCAAAATGCCTCACCATATCGTAGCCGAGATAGCCGACCGCTCCACCCAGAAAACGTGGCAGCCCTTTTACTTCAACCGGGCTGTATCGCGCGAGGATTGTCCGTATGCAATCCAACGGGTCTTCGGAGGTTGTTGTTGTCGTTGTACCGTTCCGGATGATTTCTATGACATTTCCTTTTGAACGGATTATCTGCGAGGGGGTGGAACCGATAAAGCTATAGCGCCCCCATTTTTCTCCCCCCTCGATACTTTCGAGCAGGAATGAGTAATGGCCATCGTCAAGCTTTTTGAGCGCTGTGACCGGTGTATCCATATCGGCCATTATCTCGCGATACACAGGAATCAGGTTGCCCTGTTGCGCAAGAGTGTTAAACGTTTCAATATCGGGAAAATACATCTGCAGACTCCATATATTTTTATGCTTTATTATTGACAATGCACGATTAGTGATTTTTTGATTTTTTACATCAAAAGTGGGACATCCGGTTGCTACATATAAGTTCCGCCGTTAACTGATATGACCTGCCCGGTTATATAAGTTGATTTATCCGAGCAGAGGAACGAAACGACCTCGGCGACCTCTTCAGGTTTACCGATTCGCCCCATTGGAATCATCGGCAGTATCCGTTCAGTCGGGAGGCCGTCGATCATATCTGTCTCGATAAATCCAGGCGATACCACGTTCACCAGCACGTTACGCTTGGCGGTTTCTGCGGCCAGTGCCTTGGTCGCCCCGATCAACCCCGCCTTTGCTGCGGAATAGTTTACCTGGCCAGGCATGCCGCTCTGCCCCGAAGTAGAAGCGATGCTGATGATTCTGCCGGCTCTTTTTTTGAGCATTCCGACCAGCAGCAGTCTGGTAATATAAAAAAAACCGTCCAGATGAACCGAGAGTACATCCTTCCACTCACTATCCCCCATCCAGACCATCAGGGTGTCTTTGGTAAAACCCGCGTTGTTTACGAGAACGAGAGGTGTTTCCAGATCGAGGAGAGGGGTAAGGCTTTCCTTCACTGCTGCAGGGTGGGCAACATCAAAACACAATAACCTGCACGATCGCCCCAACGCTTCAATCTGCCTGGCAACTGCCGCAGCAGCGGCATGATCAGACCGATAATTGAGCCAGATATCAAAGCCATCACGAGCTAAAACCAAAGCGGTCGCAGCTCCAATTCCCTTACTCGCACCGGTTATAACGGCAATTTTTTGTTTTTCCATTACTTTGTGTCCTTGAAAATAAGGTCTGTGAATTAATAATTTAGCAGGATTTGATTTATACAATCTATCTAACGTTTTAACAAGGTAATTAAAGGCTGGGACCCCAGGCAGAACTGTTTTTACATAAAAACGGCGACCGATCCGGTCGGCTTATTTATTTTTTATCGATTGGATATAAAAATGTTTTATTTTAGTTTGACTTGCACGTAAACGGCATGATATTTGTGCGCTACGCTTAACCATATCTTGAAAATTTTGACCATGGAGAAAAGTATGTCAAATGCTGTATCTGCCGGAAATGAGGGGGTCGCCCTTCTCGAAAAGTTAAGCAGGGAGGAGTTGATAAAAATCATTATCGACGATGCCAAGAACTGGCTCGCTCACGACGGCGTCTGGTTTCAAGCGGTCGAAAATCGGTACGGCATGGATGCGGCAGTCGCTGTTGATACAGAAGCCTGGCGTTATTTTACCGTGATAGAAGCAAAACGGATAATGGAACGCCTGGGGATGAAACCGGGGGGTGGCATTTCGGCGCTTGTAGAGTGCCTGAAACACCGTTTTTATGCTCGCATCAATCTTCAGGATGTTATCGAACAGAGTGATACCCGCGTACTTTTCCGCATGCTTGACTGCCGGGTGCAGTCGGCCCGCAAGCGGAAAGGATTGGCCGACCACCCCTGCAAATCGGTCGGTATTGTTGAATACAGTGAATTTGCCAAAGCAATTGATCCTCGTATCAAAACTGCGTGTATCGCCTGTCCACCCGATCCCCACCCTGAAGAGTACTGGTGCTCTTGGGAATTTACCCTTGAATAAATCTCTGTTGGAGGAAATTCATGACCACTACTGTCTCTGAGCCATTCAAAACCACCCACAAAGTTCGTATTGTCACCGCAACCAGCCTTTTTGACGGGCATGACGCCACTATTAATGTCATCCGCCGCATTCTGCAGTCTTCTGGAGCCGAAGTAATCCATCTGGGGCACAACCGCTCCGTCGAGGAGATCGTTACCGCCGCTATCCAGGAGGATGCCCAGGGTATTGCGGTCAGTTGCTATCAAGGGGGGCATGTTGAATTTTTCGGCTACATCATAGATCTGCTGCGGGAGCGGGGTGAAGGTCATATCAAGGTTTATGGCGGCGGCGGTGGAGTGATCGTGCCGGATGAAATTGCACAGATCGAGGGGTATGGCGTCCGTAAAATATTCTCACCTGAAGATGGCCGCCGTATGGGGCTGCAGGGGATGATCAACCTTATTCTTAAGGAGTGTGATTTTGCTCTTGAGCGGGATGTTGCCGCAGAGACTTCCCGTTTGGCGCAGCAGGATATCCGTGCCGTTAATACCTTGATCACACTGGCTGAGCAGGCTGTCCATGATCACGCCTCCGGATACGCGGCACTCCGTGGTACCATAAGAGGAATGGCGCAGGATGTACCGGTGGTTGGTGTTACCGGAACCGGCGGAGCTGGAAAAAGCTCCATAACCGACGAACTGGTACTCCGCTTCTCTCGCGATTTTCCAGACAAAAGTGTCGCCATCCTGGCGGTAGACCCATCCCGTCAGCGCACCGGCGGCGCTCTGCTCGGCGACCGCATCCGGATGAATTCCATCAATTCGAGCCGCATTTATATGCGTTCGCTTGCTACCCGTGACTCCCAGACCGAACTTTCCGCAGCGATTCAGGATGCCATCGATGTAGTGCGTGCGGCCGGATTTGACCTGATTTTTGTCGAGACAAGCGGCATCGGCCAGGGGAATGCCGGTGTTGTCGGAATCTGCGATGTTTCGCTCTATGTCATGACGTGCGAGTTCGGTGCTCCGACGCAGTTAGAGAAGATCGACATGCTCGATTTTGCCGATGTCGTTGCCATCAACAAATTTGAGCGCAAGGGGGCGGAAGATGCCCTGCGCAACGTGCGCAAGCAGTACCGACGCAACCGGAACCTCTTCGATGCCGCCGATGAGGCGCTGCCGGTGTTTGGCACTATCGCCTCCCAGTTCAACGATCCGGGCACCAACGTCCTGTATCGAGAGCTGCTGGAGGTCATCAACAGCAAAAAGGGGACTGAGTGGCATTCGTCGCTGCAGATTACCGAGACGAACAGTCTGAAAAAATACATCATTCCTCCCGACCGGGTTCACTATCTGGGCGAAATTGTCCAGGAGGTGCGTGGCTACCGCAAGCGGGTCAAGGATCAGGTTGATGTTGTCCGGCGGCTCTTCCAGTTGAATGGTGCCCGCGAAATCCTTGGCAGTTCCGCTGAAGTCTCTGCGATAGATAAACAACTGGCAATTTATGATTCCCGTCTTCATGAGGAGCCGAGGCGGATTCTCAAAGAGTGGCCGGAGCTGAAGGCCTCCTATCGCCGTGACCATTTGGTCTCAAAAGTCAGGGATAAGGAGATCAGGAGTGATCTCTATACGACAACCATCTCCGGCACCCGTATTGCCAAAGTATGTCTCCCCGATTTTGCCGATTGGGGTGAAATTCTCCGGTGGTGCATGCTGGAGAACGCGCCTGGCTATTTCCCCTTCACCGCCGGGGTCTTTCCATTCAAGCGAGCCGAAGAGGATCCGAAGCGCCAGTTTGCCGGCGAGGGGACTCCGGAGCGGACTAATCGACGTTTTCACTATCTCTGCAAAGACGATGATGCCAAGCGGCTCTCGACAGCCTTTGACGGTTTGACCCTCTATGGTGAAGATCCGGACTATCCGCCTGATATTTATGGTAAAATCGGCGAGAGCGGGGTTTCGATCTGCACCGTCACAGATATGCAGAAGCTGTTTGCCGGTTTTGACCTCTGCGCCCCCAATACCAGCGTTTCAATAACCATTAACGGCCCGGCACCTGTGATGCTGGCATTCTTTTTCAATGCCGCCATTGAACAGCAGGTGGACATTTTCCGTTCAAAAAACAGCAGGGAACCCTCCACTGACGAATACCTTGAAATCCGCGCCTGCACGCTGCAGGCGGTGCGCGGTACGGTTCAGGCCGATATTCTTAAAGAGGATCAGGGGCAGAATACCTGTATCTTCTCGACCGAATTTGCCCTGAAGATGATGGGGGACATGCAGCAGTACTTTATTGAGCAGAAGGTACGCAACTACTACTCTGTTTCGATCAGCGGCTATCATATAGCCGAAGCTGGTGCCAACCCGATCAGCCAGCTCGCGTTTACTCTCTCTAACGGCTTCACCTTTGTCGAATACTACCTGGCGCGCGGTATGCACATTGATGACTTTGCCGCCAATCTTTCCTATTTCTTCAGCAACGGCCTCGACCCGGAATACACGGTCATCGGTCGGGTGGCCCGCCGCATCTGGTCGGTCGCCATGCGTGAAAAATATGGCGCAAACGACCGCAGCCAGAAACTAAAGTATCACATTCAGACCTCTGGGCGCTCACTGCATGCCCAGGAGATGAATTTTAACGATATCCGCACAACGCTGCAGGCGCTGGTAGCAATCTACGACAACTGCAATTCGCTCCATACGAATGCCTACGACGAAGCGGTCACGACGCCGACCGAAGAGTCGGTGCGGCGGGCGATGGCGATTCAGATGATCATCAGCAAAGAGTTCGGCCTGGCAAAAAATGAGAACTCGCTACAAGGTTCCTTCATTATAGAGGAGTTGACTGATCTGGTTGAAGAGGCGGTCATGGCCGAATTTGAACGGATCGACCAGCGGGGTGGGGTGCTTGGTGCCATGGAAACCCAGTATCAGCGCTCCAAAATCCAGGACGAGTCGATGCTGTATGAGCATAAGAAACATTGCGGCGAGTTGCCGATTGTCGGGGTCAACACCTTTATCAATCCGCGTGCCGACGAAGTGGGTTTCAATGCGCCAGGTGAACTGGCACGCGCTTCCAAAGAGGAAAAGGAACAGCAGATCCAGAATCTGCGAGCCTTTCAGCAGAGTCACAAAGACACCGCACCTCCTGCACTGAAACGCCTTCAGGAAACTGCCATTGCCGGCGGTAACATTTTTGCCGAACTGATGGAGACGGCTAAAGTTGCGTCGCTGGGGCAGATCACTCACGCTCTTTATGAAGTTGGCGGGAAGTATCGCCGCAATATGTGAAAACTAACTGCATTTTTTAACGAATGGGAGACACCATGCTGACAGATGCTGAAATAAAGCAGAGAATTACCATAATGCAGGCACAACTCCAGGCCAAAGGGGTTGACGGCGCACTGTTCGTATTTCCTATTGATGTATTCTACTTTTCCGGCACCCGCCAGAACTCCACCCTTTGGATACCCGCTGAAGGCGAGCCGATCCTGCTGGTGCGCAAGAGCCTCTCCCGTGCCAGAAGCGAGAGTTTACTGACTGATATCCGACCGTTTCCCTCAAGCAAGGAATTCCCTGCCATGTTCGGAGACTATCTGCAGAAGATCGGCTTTACCTTTGATGCTGTTCCGGTACAGCAACTGAATTATTACTCAAAACTGTTGCCTGGACGTGAATTTGTTGATGTATCCGCTACGCTTCGCGAAGTCCGGTCTATCAAGTCATTGTATGAGCTGAAACAGATCAAAGCGTGCGGTGATACGCTCTCGTCCGTATTCTCCCAGGTTCCCGGGTTTTTAAAGGAGGGTATGCGTGAACTTGATTTGGCGGCAGAATTTGAATACCGCCTGCGCGTGGCCGGGCACGAGGGGTTTACCCGCATGAGAGCTTTTAGTCAGGAACTCTCCGGAGGCGGGCTGGCGGTGTCGGCCGGCGGCGCAAGTTATGGTTTTCTTGATGGTCCGGTCACCGGAAAAGGGCTTTCCGCTGCTTCTCCGCAAGGGGCATCCCGTGATGTTATCGTCAGAGATGTGCCGGTGCTGCTCGATTACACCGGCAGTTTTAACGGCTACATCACCGACATGACCAGAATGTTTGTCATCGGTACGCTTGATCCTGAACTTCAGCGGGCTTTTAATCTTGCGCTGGATATTCAGAACTTTGTCCGGAGCGAGTTGAAGCCGGGAGTCATCTGCGAAGAGCTGTTCTTTAAGGCGCTGGAAATGGCGGAAAAGGGGGGCTTTGGCAGCAGTTTCATGGGGATGCCGGGAGAACAGGCACGCTTTGTCGGTCATGGTATCGGCCTTGAACTTGATGAATTTCCGGTTCTTGCCCAGGGTTTTAAGATGCCGCTCCACTCGGGGCAGGTCATCGCTGTAGAGCCTAAGTTCAATATTCCAGGCAAGGGAGCGGTTGGTATTGAAAACACCTTTGCCGTCACTTCTGAAGGTGGTCTCAAACTGACCGACATACCTGATGAGATTGTTTTTTTGTAGGAATTCAGGGGTTGTTTTCAATAATCCTGAAGTTGATAAGGTTATTTAGCTACGGATTTATTGCATTATCAACGCGATTGTACTATTCTCCCGCAAACAACAGGAGATGGCGCCTTATGAAAAACTCTATCTTTCGACCCTTCGTTCTATTTTGCTCCATTCTACTCTTCTCTTCTGTAGTTATTGCTTCGGATCAAACCCCGGTAACCCTGGATGTTGAGGGATATGCCGCCATAGAAGGCGGCAAGAAGGCTGTTGCCCGGGATGGCGCATTAAACGACGCATTTCGAAGAGCCATCGAACAGGTGGTTGGTGTGATGGTGGAGGCAAAGACGGCGATCCGTGACGCTGTACTGTTACAGGATAAAATTTATTCAAAAAGTGCCGGCTTTATAAAGAGTTACAAAATAACCACCGAAGTTTTTGAATCGGATGCCTGTCGGGTAAGCATCAAGGCCACCGTTTCCAAAGTTCGCCTCGAGAAGGGGCTGGATGAAGTCGGACTGCTCTCTAAAAAGATGGGTAAGCCTCGTGTCGCGGTGATCATGACCGAACAGAACATCGGCAATGATACACCTTCAGGATCCCTTGGCGATGGGGCGGTAGATGCCGGAGTTGCCTTTTCCGTAATAAATAAATTTTTTGGGAAAAAAGGGTACAACCTGGTGGACCGCGAAACTTTGGTCGCTCTGGCTAAACGTGACGGCACCCTGTCTCCAACCGGTGCCATCTCCTCCAGTGACGCAGCCATCCAGGTTGCTGCAAGCGGAGGAGCCGAAGTTGTTATTATTGGAAAGGCCATAGCCAAGGGTGGCGGATCGGCTTTAAGCGGCAGCTCAATGCGTACATCAACTGCGGATGTCTCTGCGCGGGTAGTTGACGCCGATACCGGAGAACTTATAGCTTCATATTCTGCTAAAAGCCGACCTTTTGCGAATACCAATCCGACAGCAGGTGGTGCTGCGGCTATAGAAAGTGCTTCTCAGGAATTAGCCGAAAAATTGAATAAAATGATCATAGCCAAATGGAATCAAAAAATATCCGGAACCAGAATTGTAAAGCTGACCATAAAGGATATTGAGTTCAGCGATATTATGAAAGTCAGGGCTTTGATTCGCGAGCGCCTTATGCATGTGGAAGAGACAATCGAGCGAGGCTACCGTGACGGCACTCTAAACCTTGACACCGAAGTGAGCGGGACTGCCAAGGAATTGGCGGACGAACTCACAAACACCGACATGGATGGTTTTGGCTTTAAAGTTGTGTCATTCACGGTAAACACATTAAATGTTAAGTTACAAAAAAAGTAGAGGAGGCTATATGTCCGCACGTATTTTGGTTTGCGCCTGTATTTCCATGTTCCTGTTTGCAGGGTGTGCAACACCTGGTAAAGACAGTTTTGGAACGGCCAGAGAACTTGAAAAACAGCAAAGATACGAAGATGCTTTGTCTGTGTATGAGGAAGCGGTAGCCATGGAACCTGGCAATGCTGAATACAGGGCTGCCCTGAACAGTATTCGCTCGCTTCTTGCGAGCCAGATTTTGGAGAACGCTAAAAAACAGATAAATATCACTCCACTGAAATACGATAATCTTAGCAATGGCCAAGGGTTTGTGGATAAGGCTCTGAAGATTGATCCCGCAAATATTGAAGCCCAAAAAATGGCTGATTCGCTTAAAAATATGATGGAGACGATGGTCAAGAAAGCCGAGAGCTCATATTCCGCAGGCATGAAGGCTCTCGACGCAAAGGATTGGCTGATGGCTCTGGACAGGTTCCGGGAAATTCGCGTCTATTACCCCGGCTATCTCGATATTTCGTTTAAAATTTCTTCAACCGAGAACAGTGCCATTGCATTCTATGTTAAGGAAGCTGAACGGCAAAGAGCCGACGGCGATATTGAAGCTCTTATCAAAACTCTGAATATTGTGCTTGCCATACAACCGGCCAATCAACAGATTGCTGCTGCGTTAAAAGATGCAAAGGCGAATAATACAGCAGCCGCTGCTCTTGACGAGGCTGATAAATATGCTGCTACGAACAGGTGGGACACTGTTACGCGCCATATCAAACGAGCCAGAGCGCTCAATCCGACTAAAGAAGAGAACGAACGCATCAATAAAACCTACGCAGAAGTAGGTGCTAAAATGATCGCAAAAGTTGCTGAAGATATTGAAAGAGGAGCATTTTACAGTGCATACACAAATGCGCTGGTTGCCTTTGAATTCAATCCGAATCTGGCTAAAGAGGCTGTTTTTGATGAATTGAGAGTGAAGATGACCACCAAAATTGATGAGCTTGAAGAGGCAGGATTCATTGGTCTTGCACTTTACTGGAGCGAATGTACATTAAAGGTATCCGGTCCAAATAAGGATATCAACCAGAAGATTCAGTCTCTCAAAGACAGGATGCGGCAGCGGGTAACCAAGAAAATCGCAATTATGGATTTTAACACTCCAGCCAATAATCCTGATGCAGGGCGATTGGTTACTGACAGCCTGCTCTCATATATGACGAGAAACACCAGCAGCGACGTAAAGATACTGGCACGAGATATACTTGGCGCGCTGATCAAGGAGATAGAATTTGGCCAAGCCGGATTATATGATATTGAATCCGCCAAAAAATCCGGCAAGCTGAAAGGAACTGACATATTCATCTTCGGCAGCCTTCTGCAATATAATGTGGAGCTGAACAAGGAAGAGGGTCAGAAGATGGTTGTGGCAAAAGTCGGAGTAGAGCGTGATCCTAATCCACATTACACTGCGTGGGCAGCCGCTAATCCTAGACCTTCGGAGGAAGACCGTCGCTTTGCGCCACCCCCGTTTAACGAAAGAGACAAGACTGAAACCATCCGGTACAAGGTCGGTTCTCATCGCAAAACGGCCAGCGTTACTATCTCCTTCAGAGTTGTTGATGTCGAGTCTGGTGAGGTGGTAATAACCAAGACCCTGAAGAGTAAAAAAGAGGCGACTGGCAACTACTCGGAAGGGGTAGAAAGTGCCGGTATACCTTACCAGAAGCTGGAGCTTCCTTCTGATACCGAGTTGCTTGAGAAGGCCGTTGATGAGGCGATAGCCGACTTAGGGCACCAGGTTCTTTCACGATTTCAGAATCTTCAGGAAAAATACCTGAACGATGCTGAAAAACTTAAAAAAAGAGGTGAAACTGAACCGGTGGCAGAAAAGTATATGGACGCAATCGTAACCGAAGAGATCAAGAACATTAAATCTCCTGTTACTGACAATGCCAGACGCGAACTGGATCTTCTACTGAAGCAAGCAGAGAAGTACCCGATGTAATTCAATTATGACACAGCATGATATCTTTAAAAATGCTTTGTTTATCTCACTAGCCGCACTGTTGTCTCTCTTGTGCGGCTTTGCCTCTGCAGACAGCTCTGCCTTTAAACCCAGGCTCGGTTGTATCCCCTTTGTGGCGACCTCTCTCCAGGCGATGGCTTTTACTGAAGATATCTCCTCGTCTCTACTTAGCAGTATCGACAGGAGCAGATACTTTGAGATCGTTGAACGAAAAAAAATCGAGCAGTTTCTGGAGCTTGAGGGGCTACGACTGGACAATCTCGATCATGGAAGCATTATCAGGATTGGCGCCAAAGCCGGACTGGACTACGTCGTTCATGGCAGTGTCAGTGTAAACGAAAGCGGTACCACGCTGGAAATTAACCTTCTTGATGTCCGGGCTAGTAAAGTGGTTATGAAAGAATCCTATCGTATCTCTCAAATCAATTTTTCAGCTAAATTGCTTGAGATTGCCGGAATAATTGCGAACCGGGTGAAGGAGTGGGGGATTCAGGCTCAGATTATATCTTCCGCCAAGGTTGCTGCACCGGTAGATCCACCCCGGAAGCTTGAGGTGAGCGGCACCGTCAGCAGTATACGTCTGACCTGGCAAAGCGACATGAAGCAGATAGCGGGCTTCAATGTTTACCGGAGCAATACAAGTGATGGGCAGTACCACCTTCACGCAACAACGTCCGCCCCTTCCTTTACCGATGCGAATATGAAGCTTAATGAGGTGTTTTACTATAAGGTTGCGGCTGTGCGTCAGGATGGGATAACAAGTGAGTTAACCCCTCCCGTCAGGGGAGGAACAGCCATTGCGCCGCCACCACCGATTTTTATGAATATAGAGCCGGATATAAAGAGAGCCAGACTTGTCTGGCGACCCCGTTCCGGCGTGGGTGGAGATGTCCGCACAAAACCGAGTGGGTATAAGGTCTACCGTAGTCAGGGTGATGATGGAGCCTTCAATCTGATCGCTCGTCTTCCGGTTGATGCGTTGGCTTATACCGATAATAACCTTGCCGATGGCGTAAAGTACCTTTACACAATTACCTCGCATAATAATGACGGTGCAGAAAGCGAGTATTCGGCCAAGTTGAGCATTATGCCTCTTCCTACTCCGAATGCAATCAGGGCAACATCGGGTAATATCAGGTTTGTTTCGCTATCATGGGATCGTTATGGTTACAAGGAAACAGAAGGGTACAAGGTTTACCGATCAGACCGTAAAGAGGGACCTTATACCGAAATAGCGAAACTGCGTGGTGCTGACGCAACGAACTATATCGACCGTGGCAGGAGTGATAACACCCCATACTGGTATCGCGTCAGCGTCTTCAATGAAGCCGGGGTGGAAACGGACACGTCAGAACCTGTTTCTGCCGTTACAAGAGATATCCCGCCAACGCCACTTAATCTGACGGCAACAAGCGGACAACCTCGGATGATAACCCTGAGATGGCAAGTTGCCGGAACAGATGCTGACGAAATCAAGTCCGTGCTTATTTACAGGATGATGGATGAAAAAGATGTAAACCTGGAAAAAATTGGCGAGATACCGGCTGATCAGACCGTTTTTGTTGATAACAAGCGCCCACTTGAGGATAAAACCAGTTATTATTACCGGCTCAGTGCCAAAAATTCCGGTGGGGCGGTGAGCAAGCAGACCGGTACCGTATCAGCAGTAACCAAAGCCCCGCCGAAAGCTCCTGAAAATGTGTCGGCCACTTCCGGGGAGGTTAAAAGGACTGTTTTGAGATGGGATAATAACCTTGAAACAGACATAGAAGAGTATCATGTTTTTACCAAACGGCCTGGAGATAGTGATTTTAAACTGCTGAAAAAACTGACCGCAAACAGCTTGATTGAGCCTGACCTCAAAGATGGCACCGAATATTCATATAAAATCAGAGCTGTTGATAAGGATGGCCTGGTGAGCGCTCTTTCAAATAGTGTGGTGATAAGGACAAAACATCTGCCGGCAATGGTTACCGGATTGTCAATCGCAGATCCGATAAAGCGTGCCGTTGTCTGGCAGCCCAACAAGGAAAAGGATGTCCATAATTATAACATCTATAAAAAGGGATTTATTGACGGGCGGCAGAAACTGGCAACCGTTCAGGATACCAAGTGGCAGGCAGTAGAACAGCAGGATGGTCTGGAACTTTTTGTTACAGCAATTGATGACAGCGGCTTGGAAAGCGAACCTTCCGACGTGATTATTTTTAAAAAACATTAGGAGAGAGGATTGATATGCGCCTTATATTTACTGGATTAGTGGTTGCCGCTATTACTGCATCAACATCGTTCGCCGCTGAAAGCTCCGGCAGTAAGGAAAACGTCAGCGTTTCTCGTGATATAGGCAGATACCAGCTTTTCCAGGGATCGTATACCACTATTGATCTGAAGTATCGTCAGACGTCTTCCGGATTTAGCGCTGTTTTTCTGCTGGACACGGCAACAGGCAATGTAAAGCGGTATGTTAACAGGATAGATGAAGATGGACGATATATTGAAACATGGCTTCCGACAGAGGTCACCCCTCAGACGGATTTAAAAAAATAGTGGATGGTGGCATCTCTCGAACACCTACCGATTTCCGCCAGCCATTTTTATGCTTTCCGGTGTTCTGCGCAACATCCACATAAAAATCGGTCCGACTAAGCCGCCTATACCGATACAGGCGAAGGCGACCCCCCATTCAGAGTGTATACCGGGAAGTATCTGCCAGTCACGGAATGTGTCGAGAGCCCAGCCGAAAACTGTTGGAGAAATCATACCCATTGAATAGCCAATCAGGGATTGCAGCCCCATTGCTGCACCAAGATAACCGGGAGCGACAAGTTCAGTCAATCCGGTTGAAAAAACGGGCGATTCGGCTACAACCAGATATCCGTAGACGAGACCTATTATCAGTGTAAGCGGCAGGTTGGTGTTGATCAGCCAGCCGAAGGTGAAAGAGAGGGCAGCGCTGGAAAACATTACGGCGGTAATGGTTGCTGTCCGGCCAAAGCGGTCGGACAGAGTGCCGGTGATAGCGGTCGAAAAAGCACCGATTCCGATGAGAACCGCAGCGATGGCAGAAGCAAGGCCGGTGGCCCTGGCCGTTTCAAATCCCCACCCGACCAGCGCCGAAGAAAAAAATGGCGCCAGCCAGCTTCGCATGCCGTACATCTCCCACATATGGGCAGCATAGCCTAAAATCATCAACAGGGCTGGGCGGTTTTTAATAACCTCCCCGGTGTAACCAGCCTCACTACTGGTACGGAGAGGAGGACGGTACCCGGCAAAGAGCGGGAAAGAGAGCAGAGCCCCGATACAAACCCCGATTGAACAGAGAATGAAGGCGATTCTCCATCCGTAAATTCCAGTCAGCCATCCGGTTACCGCCAGAGAAAATGAACCGCCGAGCACCAGCGAGCCGACATACATTCCGATGGCTCTACCGCGCTGAGCAGGTAGAAATCGTTCCGCCACCAGCTTGAGCCCCGGCATATAGGTGCCGCCCATGCCGATGCCTGTCAAGGCACGAAAGAACATACCGCTGTAAAAATTATCAGCATAGAGGGCAAAAAGAAGGTTACCACCGGCGGAACAGAATGCTGCTGTGATAAAAATATGTTTTATATTGATCCGGTCAGAGAGGACGCTGAGAAGAACACCCGAGGCAATATATCCAAGCTGGTACACGGAAAAAATCATGCCAGCCTGGGTGTTGTTCATCCCCCACTCCTGACGCAAGAGTTGAAGAACGGCGGAGTAGTTGATAAATACCAGCATTATGAAGAGCTGACAGCAGCAGAGTAGTATCAACCAGCGGGTATTTGAACGGATCATGGAAACAGGTCGGCGTCCTTGAATAACTTGCCCTGGCTATCTTTGCCGGAAACATTCGGCGCGGTTGTCAGAGGCCATTTAATCAACAGCTCCGGATCATTCCAGGCAATACAGCGTTCAAACTCGGGGGCATAATAGTCGGTTGTGAGATAGAGAAATTCAGCAACGTCGGACGTAACGCAGAAGCCGTGGGCGAAACCGGGCGGTACCCACATCTGACGTTTGTTTTCTGCGGAAAGCAGTGTCCCATACCAGAGGCCGAAAGTAGGTGAGCTCCGGCGAATGTCAACTGCAACATCAAAAACTTCGCCAGTTGTAACTCGAACCAGTTTTCCCTGAGGTTGTTGAATCTGATAATGCAGCCCTCTTATAACGCCCCCGGCGGAGCGGGAATGATTGTGCTGCACGAAATGAAGGTCAACTCCGGTCAGCTCCCGCCAACGCAGTTCATTGAAACTTTCGAAAAAAAAGCCGCGTTCGTCGCCGAACACGGTCGGCTCAATTATCAGGACGTCAGGGATGCTCGTGGGAATAATCTGCATTGAAATCTCCGGTTTTCAGGAAGACTGTTTTTTCAGGACGTAAGCTGTGCTGCGTTGTTCGGCAAAAGTCAGATGAGCCACCATTGCATCGCGGGCACCTTCAGAATCCTTCAAACGGATCATCTCAAAGATGCTACGGTGATGCCGATAGAGTTGATGGTGATCTTCGCTGGTTATATACACAGCCCTCCAGACACTCTGCTGAAACTCCTTCATGGCGTCGAACAGGCTCTGCATCAGGTGCAGCCAGACTATATTATGGGAGGCTCTGGCAACGACAATATGAAAATTAGCATCAAGGTCTTCAGAAGGTAGCAGACCATCCAGATTACGCTCCATTCCGTTGATAATCTCCTCCATACGGCGGATATCATCAGGCAGCGCCCGCTCTGCTGCGTACCAGGCGGTCCACGATTCCATGCATCTGCGCACTTCAATAACATCCAGTGCCCGATCCTGCTGCACGCGAATAAGCTCACTCAAGGTGTTAGTGCCAGAGGAGTCCACCAGAGACATGACAACGGTGCCGCCCCCCTGATATGAATGTACCAGACCGGACGAAGCCAGAACATTGAGAGCTTCTCGAACCGACGGACGGGATACTCCAAACATTTCGGCAAGCTCCCGCTCCGGCGGCAGCTTATCACCTGGAGCAAATTCACCGGACAGGATCGAGGAGCGAATCTGGTCAGCTATCTGGGTTGAAACTTTTTTCGGTTTAATCGGTTGAAAATTCATGTTTTATTCCATTCAAGAAAAGGGGGTCGGAAAAAACGTGCCTCTCTTCTATAATATTTATTGCCGTTCTGCAACCGGAACAGCACAATACGTCTGATAAATTTTGTATGCCGTAATTCAAAACTGTTTGAGTCAAACCCAGTTTGTTGTCTCCGTTGGTATGTCAAGGTTCCTGCCGATAGTACAGCGGTCCACTAGATAGGCTATGGACTGATAGTTGATGCCGCTATGCTGTGACAGGCCGATTTCGCAGGGGCGGCTGTTGGAGTAACCGGTTTTGCACTCTGGAGGCAGGGACGGTTTCAGTTCTGCAAGTGCCGTAGCAGTCAATTCCGGAGTGTCAAAGCCCTTGCTGCCCGCAAACCCACAGCAGGTTACTTTGGTTGGTGTGACGATCTTTGCAACACAGGCCAGGGCGACGGTTTTGAATTTTTCTGTCAGCAGCATTTTGGTGGAACTGCAGGTGACATGGATCGCTGCTGTTTCCGGTGACTTGGTAAAGATCAAACGCTGCATAAGTAAGTCATGGATAAACTCAACCGGTTCATAGAGTTTTAGCCTTTTATCCAGTACCTGGCGCATACGGTAGAGGCAGGGACTGGTATCACACAGCACCGGATATTCACCGTTGTTGCTGGCGACCAGCAGTGCCTTTTCCAGCTCACGGCTCTTGGTTTCGGCCGCTTCAAAGAAGCCTTTGCTGTCAAAGGCCATACCACAGCAGAGTTTGTCCATCTCCTCAGGCAGGATCACTTCATAGCCGGCTTTTTCCAACACCGCCATGACCACCTTGTTGAGTGGTCGCTGGTCAGGGTCACCCTGAGCCGGTCCCATCATTCTGCTGGAACAGCTTGCGAAATAGACCACTTTCGGCTTGTTGGTTGGCTGGTGAGGCTTTGACAACTTCGGCACAGAACCGGGCTTCGGCATCCAGGGTGTCCAGAGAGGCACGGCGTTACGTGACAGATCACGGGCGGTGTTGGCCATTTGTGTCATTGACGAACTACCTAAAAGTTGATGCATCAGGTCAGCAAAGGTAAGACCTGTGCGCACCAGAGCTGCAGTGCCGGCAAAATGGCGGGCAATATAGTTGGCGGTGTTATTTGCCTGTGCTCCATGTTTCTGGTTACGCAGTATCTTGGTGTAATCACCGGTATTGATAGATACCGGGCAGGTGGTGGCGCACAATCCGTCAACAGCACAGGTGACTTCACCCCAATAGTCGTAATCCTGAGCAAGGCGCTGCAGTTGGCTTTCATCAGCTCCGGATTGGCGCAAGCCGGCGATCTGCCGCTGGGCTGTGATGCGCTGACGTGGTGTGGCGGTCAGGTTTTTTGAAGGGCACATGATTTCGCAGAAACCGCATTCAATGCACTTGTCAATCTTCTCATGCGCCTGCGGCATATGTTTGAGGTTCTCCATATACACGGCAGGATTGTCATTGATGATAACACCCGGATTGATCAGATTGTGCGGGTCAAAGGCCTTTTTGATCCGTTTCATAAGGGAGTAGGCCTTGACGCCCCATTCCATTTCGACAAAGGGCGCCATGTTGCGTCCGGTGCCATGTTCAGCCTTCAGGGCGCCGCCGTAGGTTTTGACCACCATGCCGCACACCTCCTGCATGAATTTGTCGTACTGTTCGACTTCTGCCTGCTGCGTGAAGTCGGGGGTCAACACGAAATGCAGATTGCCGTCGAGGGCATGCCCGAAAATAATGGCATCACCATAGCCGTTGCGGATCATCATGCTGCGCAGTTCAACCGTTGCCTCAGCAAGCCGCTCCAGAGGGAAGGCGATATCTTCAATAATGACCGAAGTGCCGATACGGCGCACGTTGCCGACCGCCGGGAACAGCCCTTTGCGAATATTCCAGAGTGCTTCATATTCGGCTTTGACATCGGTAAAGGTAATTGGAAATACCGTTGGTATACCGTCCAGGCGTTGTTTGACCTTTTCCACCAGGAGGTCCAGCACCTCATGATTTTCTCCCCGTACTTCCACAAGCAGGGATGTAACGTTTTCATCAAGGGTTTTCAGGTATTCCGGCATGCCCGGTTTTTCTTCCACGGCACGCAGTGAAATACGATCCATCAATTCGGCAGCCGAAACAACCGTACGATCCAACTGCATGACCCCCTGACAGGCACAGGCAATATCTGGAAAGAAAATCAGGGCAGACGCCTTATGGGCATGCTCGATAATAGTGCGAAAGGTTATGTCGGCAATGAAGCCGAGCGTACCCTCGGAGCCGATCATCAGATGCTTGATTATGTCGATAGGATCCGTGTGATCGACAAACGAGTTGATTCCGTATCCGGTCGTGTTCTTTATTTTGTATTTACGCGTGATCAGTTCTGACAGGGCAATGTCGGCAGCGATCTCGTCACGAATAGACGCTATCGTTGCAACCAGGTCTTGGTGATCGGTGAGAAATGCCTCACGAGACGCCATGTCGGACGTGTCCAGCAGGGTACCATCGTGAAAGATAATCTTCATCTCAGTCACGGTCTTATAACTGTTGTCGGTGGTACCGCAGCACATGCCGCTGGCGTTGTTAGCGGCAATGCCACCGATCATTGCATGGTTGATCGAGGCAGGATCAGGCCCGATCTTGCGGTCATACGGCTTAAGGTAGGCATTGGCTTCTGAACCCAGGATGGCAGGTTCCAGCGAGATGGTATCGCCGTTGTCAGAAATAACGCATTTACCCCAGCCGCCGGACATAACCAGCAGCACCGAATCAGTGACCGCCTGGCCGGAAAGACTGGTACCGGCTGCCCGGAACGTGACGGCAATTTTGCTGAAGTCGGCAACCCTGATGATGCGCGACATTTCCTCTGCACTACTGACCTTGATGACAATCTTGGGTATCAGGCGGTACACACTGGCGTCGGTTCCGTAGGCCAGGGTGCTGATCGGATCACAGAACACCCGTGATTCTGGAATGAACGTGATGCACTCATGGTAGAAGGCGCGATATGCATCCGGGAGGCGTGCGATGTCAGCAGAATTCGTTTGTGTGTTCACGGTATGCTCCTATAGTTGGACTGGATACGTTATCAACCAAAAAATAGTGTTTAGCTGCTGCGACATTTATATATAACACAACAATGAATCACTATTACAATTGGTATTACCAATTACTATAATGCGGCATACATTGTCAACATTATTTTTAAAAGTGCATATATATCTGAATATCCGGAGAAAATAAGCAAATGGATGTGCGGTATGTGACTAAGGAGG
>CAYQMO010000059.1:0-18509 GCA_964418315.1 uncultured Geobacter sp.
GAGACAGCACTCCT
This sequence comes from uncultured Geobacter sp., assembly GCA_964418315.1. Taxonomy (GTDB): domain Bacteria; phylum Desulfobacterota; class Desulfuromonadia; order Geobacterales; family Pseudopelobacteraceae; genus JACRCG01. The sequence continues at coordinate 15 of CAYQMO010000059.1, forward strand.
CCGCAGATACAGTTACCGCTGCTGAAGCAAGCTCTGCAGTAGAAGGTGTGCCGCCGGTGCCGCTGCTGTACAAGTTGCGGGACTGGACAAACCTGAATTCGTTACGCGGGAAACTTTCATTCGTCAATCAGGTGAGCGTTTCCCAAAGTGTGCAACGAAGTATATCAGCACGGGTCACCTGTCGGCGGTGAAGGGAGTAATGTCTCAGCATTGCTCTTGCCAGCGATGTGGGTTGTCTTGGAGAAGTATCTATCGTCTTGATGATTATGAAGCGGCTGTTTCGGTCATGGAGGGTTTGTGTGAGTGGCCGCCAACGAGGATATTAATGAAAGCGACATCTGCAGGGAGTGACTACTCTCCCTGAAATTACGCATTCCGCGACAAACGAAACCCGATTGACATGGAGTCCATTTTGGCTGGTATAGACTGGCAGTAATCGCCAATTTAGGCTAGGCTATTGGACAAATTCCGCCGGTTTGGGCTTAGAACCCCACTTAGCGAAAATTGCTTCAAATATTTTTCAGGTAAAAAGTGTGGCGCAAAGTGTGGCGCAAAAGCTTATAAAAAGAAAAAGCACTTAGCAAATTTGCTAAGTGCCTGTTTTTTGGAGCGGGAAACGAGATTCGAACTCGCGACCTCAACCTTGGGAAGGTTGCACTCTACCACTGAGTTATTCCCGCAAATGCATGATAAAAAACAAGCCTGACTACCTGTCTCAGCGTAATCAGACTTGTTAAAACTGGCTCCCCTTCACGGACTCGAACCATGGACAAGGTGATTAACAGTCACCTGCTCTACCAACTGAGCTAAAGGGGAATGGGTGTAAACAAAAACGAGTCGCTTTCTATCACGTAGCATGTAAATAAGTCAACCACATTGTTTATGCGGGAATAATTTTATTGACGCTCAAGCGCTTTTTTTCCGATATCGGTTCGATACTGTACGCCCGGCCAGCAAATTCGTGACACCCCCAGATAAGCGGCGATGATGGCATCTTTAACTGTAGATCCGAGTGCTGTGACACCCAGCACCCGCCCGCCGTTTGTGACGCAGGCACCATTTTTTACTGCGGTACCGGCATGAAAAACGTATAAATCATCAACCTCTGACGCTTGCTCCAGGCCGGAAATCAGGTCACCTTTCCGGTAATCTCCCGGATATCCCTCCGAAGCCATGACAACGCAGACAGCAGCTTTGTCGTGCCATTCAATGGTGGTGTCCCCAATATCTCCGTTGGCGACGGCAAGCAAAACCGGTACGATATCTGATTTCATCCGCATCAAGAGCGGTTGACACTCCGGGTCGCCGAAACGGGCGTTAAATTCAAGAGTTTTCAGTTCGCCATCCTTTACCATTAAACCGGCATACAATACACCGCGATACGGGCGTCCTTCAGCGGCCATGCCGTCCACTATCGGGCGAATAATCTGCTGCATGGTTTTTTCATGAATTGCGGGAGAGACCACCGGTGCCGGGGAATAAGCGCCCATTCCTCCAGTGTTTGGTCCAAGATCATTATTAAAGATGGCTTTGTGATCCTGGGCGCTGGCGAGCGGAATAATGTTTTTTCCATCAGTAAAAACCAAAAATGATGCCTCTTCACCAGTCAGAAATTCCTCGATAACAACTCGCGAACCGGCAGTGCCAAACGCGTTACCACTAAGCATGTCACGAACCGCCAAAACAGCATCATCGCAAGTCATGGCAATGATAACACCTTTACCCGCTGCAAGACCGTCAGCCTTAACGACTATAGGCGCTCCGGTGCTCATGATGAACGCTTCTGCCTCAGCCTGATCGGTAAATACGCCATATGCAGCGGTTGGTACGTGGTATTTCTGCATCAGATCCTTTGAAAAGGCTTTACTACCCTCAATGTACGCTGCTTTTTGCGATGGACCGAATACTTTAAGTCCGTGAGACTCGAACAGGTCAACAATGCCGAGTGACAGCGGCTGCTCTGGACCTACAACTGTAAGGTCAATTTTGTTTTCATAGGCAAAGGCGAGCAGTTTATCAAGTTGATTAACGGCAATAGGCAGATTTTCGGCGAGCGCCGCAGTTCCGGGATTACCGGGGGCACAGTACAGCTTTGAGACAAGAGGAGACTGGGCAATTTTCCAGACCAGAGCATGTTCGCGGCCACCGCCACCGATTACAAGTATTTTCATATTGGATTCACCCCTGTTTTTTTCATCTTCCCTCATCTTTCATCACTCAACCTGCATTTCAATGTCTGAAATGCCGCATGGCTGTAAACAGCATAGCGATGCCATGTTCGTTAGCGGCTTTGATAACTTCTTCATCTCGAACGCTGCCGCCGGGCTGTATAATGGCGGTTACACCCGCTTCCGCTGCGGCGTCAACACCATCACGGAACGGGAAGAAGGCGTCCGAGGCGAGCACCGTTCCACGGGTCGGGAGCAGTGACTTCTGTATGGCAATTTTTGATGAATCAACGCGGGACATCTGGCCGGCACCGATACCGACAGTCTGATCACGGTTAGAAAATACAATGGCATTTGATTTCACATGTTTGCAAACACGCCAGGCAAAATCAAGTGCTTCGTATTCAGAGGGGGTAGGTGTTCGGTCGGTCACCGCACGGCAATCAAGAGCTTTGATCATCCCCAGATCACGGCCTTGCAGCAGCATGCCGCCGGTCACTCGCTTCAGGTCAAAGCCTCCGGCTATATAGCGGTCAAGGAGCGGTACCTGCATGACGCGGACATTCTTTTTAGCGGTAAATATCGCAAGAGCCTCTTCGCTGTATCCTGGAGCTATGACTGCTTCCAAAAATGTGGCGGTGAGCTCTTTAGCCGTTTCCGCGTCAACGGTGCGATTGAAACCGACGATACCGCCGAAAGCGGAGACAGGATCGCATTCACGAGCCTTTAAATAAGCGGTCAGTGGTGAATCGGCAAGAGCGGCACCGCAGGGGTTGGTATGTTTGATAATGACCGCTGCGCTCTGTTCGAATTCCTTGACGGTTTCAATGGCGGCGTCAAGATCGATGATATTATTAAAGGAGAGCTCTTTTCCCTGAAGCTGAACAGCATTGGCAACGCATGGCTCGGAGATCTGTTTTTCGACATAGAAAGCTGCCGTCTGATGAGGATTTTCACCATAACGGAGATCCTGGGCTTTATTTACCTGCAGCGTAAATGTAGGGGGAAACTCCTCCACTGCTCCGTTAAGTCGAGACCCCAGATAATTGGATATCGCACCGTCATATGCTGCCGTGTGCTGAAATACTTTGACCGCAAGAGCGAAATTAGTCGTCGCGGAAACCGCGCCGGCAGAAGCTTTCATCTCTTCAAGCACCTGTGCATAATCAGCGCTGTCAACCAATACGGTAACGTCCGGATAGTTCTTGGCTGCCGAACGGAGCATGGTTGGCCCACCGATGTCGATATTTTCAATGGCATCCTCAAGATGACACCCTTCCCTGGCGGTCGTCGCCTCAAAGGGGTAGAGATTGACAACCACCATGTCGATATTTTCGATGCCATGTTCCTTCATCTTGGCAACATGTTCCGGATTCGACCGCATCCCCAGAAGACCGCCATGCACCTTGGGGTGCAGGGTTTTCACCCGCCCATCGAGCATTTCGGGAAATCCGGTGAACTCGGAAACATCCTTGACGGTCAAACCGGCGTCCCGCAACAGTTTGGCGGTCCCTCCTGTGGAGAGCAGTTCAACATCGTACCCTGCCAACTGTCGGGAAAATTCAATGATGCCGTTTTTGTCAGAGACGCTGATCAGTGCCCTGGTGATTTTTGCCATGCCCAACTCCTTGCTGAGATTGCTTAACTGAAAAAGGGATAGCTTGTAGCACACCTTGGACAGAAATTCCAAATGTTTTCCGAACGGTTTCAGTCTGACGACTATTGATGTTATCCGTGAATATAGACTCGTGGCACTCGCTTGCTGATGCCGCAGAAGATGACATATGGGATAGTATCGGCCCATACAACCAACTCTTCCGGATGAATACAGTTACCGAAATCATCTGGCCCCATGAGAGTGACGGTATCTCCCACTGCTACCCCTTCAATCGATGTTACATCTAGCATGATCCAGTCCATACAGACTGTTCCGGCGACTCCGGCACGTTGGCCGCGAATCAATACTTCCCCCCGATTGGTGAGCGAACGCGGATAGCCATCGGCATACCCGACCGGAACACTGGCTATCAGCGTGCGTTGACTCGCAGTAAAGCGGCGCGCATAGCTGACGGTAGTTCCCTGGGCAACCCATTTGAGCATCGCTATCTGGCTTTTGAGACGCATGACCGGTTTCAGTTCAAGTTTTCCCTGAAAATCCGAAGACGGGAGAGCGCCATACATCGCGATTCCTGGACGTACCAGGTTGCATCCCGGAATATCGCACTGTAGTGCCGCTGCACTGTTGGCAATATGTATATATCGAGGGTTGAAGCCTGCGGTACGAATTTCAGTCACTACCCGCGCAAAGCGCTCCGTCTGAAGCTGAGTGAAACTTCTGCCGGATTCATCAAGCTCATCTGCACTGGCAAAATGGGAAATCAGCCCTTCGACAGCGATATTTCTTAATTTTTTCAGTTCTACTAGAAAGCTGGGAATGTCAGAATAGGGAATTCCGAGTCGCCCCATACCGGTATCAATTTTAAGATGTATCTGCGCCCTGCGAAAGAGTTTGCCTGAAGATGCCGCCTGATTAAGTGCCTGCGCCTGCTCCAGAGAAAATATCGTCGTTGAAAGATTGTAACCGATGCATTTTCTCTCCTGACCGGGGTAGATACCGCCAAGCAGGAGGATCGGCTTATCACTGCCGCTTTTACGAAGCTGAATCCCCTCGGCCAGAAAAGCCACACCAAAGGCGTTGACCCCAAGAGTTTCGAGTTCGCGGCTGATATCCATAAAACCGTGCCCGTAGGCGTCAGCCTTTACCACCGCGAGGATTTCAGTCTCCTGCGGAATCTTTGAGCGGATTAAACCATAATTATGTTTAAGTGCTGAGAGATCAATCTCGGCATAAGTGGGTCGACCATCGTACAAAATAACATTACCTCGGATATTATTTAAATTGTCACTTGAAATAAGTGGATCTAACTTTTTAAAAAACCATCTTTTTCCGCGCAGCAGCCAGGCAGCGACCCATATCAATACCGGTGCGGCATGCCAGAGCAGCTCGCGCCAGTTTGCGGCATGAATCAAAACTGTTGGAGCGAAGAGCCTGTTTTACCAGCGGAATACTTGGAGCCGAAAGACTGAATTCCCGAATACCCATACCGGTCAACAGCAGTGCGCATAAAGGATCTGCGGCCATTTCCCCACAGACGGAAGCTTTCTTGCCGGCTTTATTGGCAGCGTCAGCGACACGTTTGATCGAATGCAGAATAGCCGGATGAAACGGGTCATAATAGTGCCTGACGTCGGCATTATTGCGGTCTACAGCCAGTGTGTACTGGATCAGGTCGTTTGTGCCGATGCTGACGTAATCGACATCCTGAATCAGAAAATCGATGATCTGAACGGCAGCAGGCACCTCAATCATAATTCCTAACGGGATATAGCCAGGTACGTCATACCCTTCACGCAGCAGTTCGTTCCTGACCGTTGTCAGAATCTCACGGATCTGATTAATTTCATCAAGGCTGCTGATGAGCGGGAACATAATTGTCGGGTTTCCGGAGCGTGACGCCAGTAATATGCCGGCCAACTGCTCCTTGAAAATATCTTGACGTTCCAGTGAGACACGAATCGACCGCCAGCCGAGAAAAGGATTATCCTCATGAGGGTAGGGGAAGTATGAAAGTCCTTTATCCCCGCCAATATCCAGTGTACGGATGTTGACAGTCTGTCCGGGGAAACCTTCCAGTATTTTGCGGTAGATGACAGCCTGTTCATCACGACTCGGAAAAGAAGCGCGTGCCATGTACGGAAATTCGGTGCGATAAAGCCCGACCCCTTCCGCGCCATGCAGAGTGGCAACCTTGACGTCTGAGACCAAGCCGATATTTGCGCTCAGTGTAATAGTGACACCATCAGTTGTGACCGCCGGAAGATCTCGTAAGCCCTCCAGTTCCTTCATACGCCAGGTGTACTCTTGCTCAAGACGTATATATTCTTTTTTGATTATCGCATCAGGGTTCAGATAAATCTGCCCTGAAGTTCCGTCAACGATAATCTCATCCTTGACGTTAGCCGCCTCTATCACACCCTGTACACCGAGAACGGCAGGAATTCCGAGCGATTTTGCCATAATTGCAGCGTGAGAGTAGGCGTTCCCCTTTTCGGTAACGATGCCGAGAATCTTGCTCAGATCGAGCATCGCGAGGTTGGAGGGGAAAATTTCATCCGCAACGAGTACCCGCTTTTCTTTAAGCGTCACCTCTGCGGAATTGTTCCCTTCGATTGCGTCAATGATCCGGCGTCCGATATCTTCCATATCGGCCGAGCGTTCACGCAGATACGGATCCTCCATGGCAGAAAAAGCCTGAATATAATGCTGTACTACATCATGAACAGAGCGTGTTGCGCCAACACCCTGATCAATCATATCGGTTATCCTGGCAGAAAAACTTCGATCTTCCAGTATCATCAAATGAGTATGAAAAATCGCCGCATCATCGGCTGAAAGAGTTTCACTGACCCGCTTTTCCATGTAAATGGTTTGAATTTTTGTTTTTTCAAGAGCTTCAACAAATTTATGCAGTTCTTCAACAGGATTTCCTACTTTTGCCAGTTTGATAACCTTGTCGTTAAAACGGTCAAGAATATATATTTTTCCACGGCTAAAGCCGGCTGAGACGGCGATACCGCTTAATGACCGCGAAACGGAGGACTGTTTCATTTTTCCGGCACCGCGAGTGGTTGATTCAGCAGTCGAATGACTTATGATCTTTGCCAGCTCCTGTTCGAACCAGTCGCGCTCCTGCTCCTTGTGCTTGATAGAATCAAGCAGTCGGGCAGTGTGGATGATGCTGCCGATCTGAAACGTGATCATGCGCAGCACGCTGATTTCATCATCACCGAAGCTGCGGGTTTCTCTGGTCTGCACGACGATAACCCCGATCGGAGCCTTCTGCTCGAATAGTGGCAAACCTAGGAACGAAAGAAACCGTTCCTCTTTTGCCTCCTTAAAGTATTTGAAGCGAGGATGTGCCGGAGCGTTATCGGTCATGACCATCTGGCGTGTTTCAAGAGTGAGACCGCACAGCCCCTCATGAACCTTCATGGAAACACGGTTTACCGAAGCTTTGGAAAGACCTTTTGTGGCCTTCAGAGTGAGAGTTTCTCCGTCTTTTTCAAGCAGGTAAATAGAGCAAACATCGCTCCCCATGCGCTTTGCGACCAAGGTAACAATATTATCGAGAGTATCCTGCAGATCATGTGAATGGAGAATAATCGAGCTGATATCCTCAAGAGTGCGCAGACCGATTGATAACTGAGGGTCTTTCATAAGTGTTTTCCTTAGATATTTTCTTACTGCGGAGTCCGAATGTTTTTCAATATATTATCACGTTCTGTAAGCAGACGCCTGGACAACTCCATCTCGCCACGTTTTTCATGAATAAGTGACATATTCATCAAGTCTTCACTCGCTCCGGAGAGATCACCGTCAGCTCTGCTTGCAGTAAAAGCCCTGGAGTAAAATTCCAGCGCCCGACCTGAATCGTTCTGTGACTGTGCCAGACGGGCAAGGGCGCGAAGATCGGCAACTATCTTGCCGCTCTTGCCTAAAACTTTATCAATCACAAGAGCCTGATTATAATATGCTGCTGCTTCTACGCTACGATCAGCAGCAATAGCCTTGATATCACCAAGAGTGCGGAGGGAATTAGCTTCCTCAGCGCGTACACCATTATTTCTGTTGATGAGCAAGGCTTCCTGCGCTTTTAGTTCAGCCTCGGCAATATTTCCCTTAAGAAAATGGATACGGGCCAATAGATTAATCATCATACCGCGAGTGGAACTATTATCAGCAGCTACAGCTTTAGACGCCCATTCAGAAGCCTCATTAAGGTCTCCTGCCAAGAGTTTCACCTGAGCCATCTCAAAAGCAACCTCAGCGTAAAGAAGCGCCAAGGGCTGGGTATATGGAATCGCTCCGCTGATAGCAGCCAGCGCGGCTTTTGCGTCACCAGCATGACGATGTACTCTGGAACTATTCACTAGAGCAACGACAATCCCTTCACTGTTTTCAATGGAGCGACTGATCTTGAGAGCCTCGGAAAATTCCACCACTGCTTGGAGATTGTCTCCCCGTGCCGCATATTTTATACCTCGCTGATTATGACTGATCGCCTGCATTTGACTTTCAGACAGTGAATTAGGTACCTTTCCGGCACAGCCGGTCGAGGAAAGTACCAGGAATAAAAATAATACGGCACAGGGTACTCTGAAGATATTATTCATGGCTGTCTCCAGGAACAATCTGCCTCTCATTCGGGACAGGTATATGACTTTTCAGCGGCCAGATATTTTTTGCAGCATTCACAACTTTGTCTGCTCCCTGAAGTGTATCCTCAGCACTATTCATTATTAGAGGAACTTTTGGAACCACACCGTCGGTGATCTTTTCAATGTTTTTGCTTACCTTATCCAGATGTTCCAAAGTGGATAAAGTTTTTTCGAGGAGTTGCGGGAGCTTCTGTTCGATAACGGCCATAGACCTGTCAGCCTTTTCCAGAATCGGTCCGGCAGAATCGATCCTGTCACGGGACGTCTTCAACAGGGACTCGGAATCGGCAGACAGTTTCACGATTTTCTGCGTGCTGTTTATCAACAGTGTATCCACCTTTTCTCTGGTGCTGGAGAGGTCAGCGCTCAACACTCTGATATTATTTAGAGATTGTTTGATATCACCCGCAGGATTATTGATATAACTGATGATATCCTTAACTTCCTGCAGTACCGGTTTTACCTTGTCGGCCATGTCGTTGGCAAGTTCTTCAAGCCCCATTGTTTTTTCAAACGCAAGTAGAGCACCGTCCTTCAGGACTTCTGAGTCACGTGAACCGGCACTGATTTCGATAATATTGTCTCCTACCAACCCCTCCTTGACAAACTTGACTACAGAGTCTTTTTTGATCCATTTCTGATATTTTCTGTCAATCTGAACCTCGATATCCACCATGGCTGATTCATTGAGGGAAATTTTGTCGACCCTTCCGATGCGGAAACCTGAGAGTTTTACCGGCATACCTCGGGAATATCCTGTCCCCTTTTCCACAGTGAATTTGAGCAGATATTTTTGAATAAATAGATCTTTATCAGCCCCGATGAAAAAAAACAGCGTGAGAAAGCCAACTATGGCAATGGCGACAAAAATCCCGATTTTCATTTCAAGACGTTTAAAACGCAGGTCTTCTTCAACTATCATATAGTGGGCTCCTTTGTAAAATCTACAACCACTGCCTCAGGCATAAACCGGATTACTTCCTGGCTTGCTGATACAAATATGGAGACTCTTCCTGGCGTTTCACTATGGAACTCGCCTGCATTTTTAAAGAAATTTGATTTTTCCTCTTGATTAAGGCCGTACAAAGGGGATTCATAGATAATCACCTGAGGGGCTATAAGCATTGCTCTGGCAATTCCAACTATCTTCATCTGACTTATGGTCAGATGGCCAGGGAGATCCATATATTTACCGGTAAAACCGAGACGGCCAAGCATGGCAATCCCCTTCGATTCGACTTCACTATGACTCAGACTCTGATGGTAATAGAGCGGTAGCGTCAGATTCTCCCATACTTTAAGATTAGAAACCAGCCCTCCGGATTTAAATGCAACTCCGATTCTGCGGCGAATCAGATGGAGTTCGGTTTCTGAAATTATTGCCGTGTCAGAACCGAAAAGAACAATTTTCCCGGAATGCGGTTTGTCCATACCAATAAGAAGTCGTGTGAGAGAAGCGGCATCTTCATCCTTTGAGGTTAGAAGGATGTACATTCCCCCAAGCTGCATCCGGAAAGTGGTTGCTTTTGATGTTTCAGTAAGAGATATGTTTTCAGCCAGTATTATATCGGTCATGAAATAGCTCAATGACTCCTGAACGCGATTGATGCATATGTGATAATGCCGTCAAGGATGAAGACAAGAAAGATGCTTTGCATCACCCCTCTGGAGGCTGCCTGGGGAATTTGAGTGGTGCTTTTGCCAACATTTAGTCCTTGTCTACAGCAGGCCGCCGACAAAAAAAGGCCAAAAAACAGACTCTTCACCATTGAAGCAGAAAGATCAATCACGGTAAGGCTCGAGATAATCCCATGAAAAAACTTTTCAAACGATATTTGCCAGCCGATTGAAGCAATCAGGAAACCACCAATAATAGAGAATATTTCAAAATAGATAGTGAGAATAATAACTGCTGTTGCTACGCCTAAAATTCTTGGCAAAATGAGATACTGTTCCTTAGGGATACCAAGGGATTCAATACTGTCAATTTCACCGTTTATCTTCATAAAACCAAGCTCAGTAGCAATAGCGGTACCGCTCCTGGCGATAACTATTACAGCAGTCAAAAGCGGGCCAAGCTCTCTGATCACAACCCAGACAAGTACTTTGCCTATGAGCGATTCATTACCTGTTCCAGTGAGGCTGATAATCTGGGCTATAAGAACTGTGCCGATTGCCAGTGAGATTATCACTATTATTTTAAGCGATTCAAGGCCGGTGAAATAGACCTGCTTGAAAAACACATGGAAGATGGAGCCACGACCTGGGTTAAGCGGATTTGGAAAACTCTTCAAGGCATCAATTATTATTTTTACAAGGCCTGCGAGGCTGGTGAAAAAAATCAGCACCCAACGCCCAAGTGAGCAAATCATGGTTTCTACTTGTATTCGTAGATTATATTTCATTGTATTTCCTGAAGTTAGTGATAAGGATTTAAAGCATCACATCAGGTTTTCAATGCGCCGATAAGGCTTTTGACGTCATCGACACCGTTGGCAATAAGCCACGCTTCCATATCTTCGGCAATCTTTTGGGCAGCGCCTGGATTAATAAAACTGGCAGTGCCAACCTGAACCGCTGTAGCGCCGGCCAGCATGAATTCGAGTGCATCTACAGCGTTCATAATGCCGCCGATTCCGATAATCGGAACCTTGACCGCCTTTGCCACCTGCCATACCATGCGTAGAGCAACAGGTTTAATGGCCGGTCCGGAAAATCCGCCGGTAATATTGGCCAGCACCGGGCGGCGTCTATTCAAATCAATGGCCATACCAATCAGGGTATTGATCAGGGACAACGCATCTGCACCGGCATCTTCACATGCCCGCGCCATGACTACTACATCAGTAACGTTTGGGGAGAGCTTGACGATCAGCGGTTTATCAGTTACCGCCCGGCAGGCGGAAACGACCGAGGCAGCACTTCCTGGATCAGCACCGAAGACGATGCCTCCTTGCTTGACGTTCGGACAGGAGATATTAATTTCGAGGCCAGCCACCTCGACTATTTCATTAAGGCGCCTCGCCATTTCGGCGTACTCATCAACAGTGTTGCCGAAAAAGTTTGCGATTGCCGGCGTGCTGACAGAACGGAGATACGGAACTTTTTTGGTGATGAAGGCATCGATACCGACATTCTGCAATCCGATGGCGTTCAGCATCCCGCCCGGAGTCTCGACAATACGAGGCGTCGGATTTCCGGCTCGCGCCTTAAGTGAAAGCCCCTTGGTTACAAAAGCGCCGATCGTCTCCATATCAATATATTGCGCAAACTCTTCGCCGTAGCCGAACGTGCCGGATGCGGTCATTACCGGGTTCCGAAGCCGGATTCCGGCAAGAATGACACTCATATCAGGTTTCGTTACTGATTCCATCTGTTACTCCCTCCACTTCAATTCGCCAGATTCAAAAACCGGTCCTTCGGTACAGACGCAACGGAAGTCGGGAGTTTCCGGCGTGTGAGAACGCCCCGGGGCAACGCAACCGAGACAGGCACCGACGCCGCACGCCATGTACCCCTCCAGTGATACCTGACAGGGGATGCTGCGATCAGCCGCGATTTGAGCTGCAGCGCACAGCATACCGTGTGGACCGCAGGCGTAGATAGTCGCGCCCCGCTGCAGTTTGTCAAGTCGCCGCAGCAGCGCTTCCGTCACCAAACCGCACTCCCCGAGAGAGCCATCTTCAGTGGCGGTATAACATTCAATCCCCAACCGTTCGAATTCAGTGATGCAGAGAATATCGTCTCTGGTGCGTCCACCTGCAAACAGCCTGACTTTTGATTCTTTAACCAACTCTTTTGCCAGCAGATATAGCGGAGCCAAACCAACCCCTCCACCGACTATAAGTTTCTCCTCGTCCGGCATACCCAGCTCAAAACCTTTGCCGAGAGGGCCAAGCACATTAAGCAGGTCGGAGCTATGCAGTGTTGACAGCATGGCAGTTCCTTTCCCCACCACTCTGTACAGCATTTCCAGAAAAGGCTGCGGCTGAGCACCGCTCTGAGACGGTCTGTACGTGCCGATATCAAAGATGCCGAAGGGGCGACGCAGCAGCGGATCAATTGCGCCATTCACACGCACCATGATAAACTGACCCGGGCTTGCCGTGGCACATTCCGGTGGTGCGGTCATGCGCATCCGCCAATACCCAGGAGAGACTTCAATATTTGACAGAATCATTGCGGTAAACTGCATTACTGGTACTCCTATAATTAGAATTAATACTCCTCTTAATTGTTTATGCTACTCCAGTTGAACCAAACCCGCCTGTTCCACGTTCGCTTTCCTGACTGAATTCCGCTACTACTCTCAAATCGGCCTGTAGCACCGGCATAAACAACATCTGACAGATCCGTTCTCCCGGTTCAATTGTGTAAGGCTTTATGCCACGATTGACAATCCCTATCCCAATCTCTCCCTGATAGTCAGAGTCGATGACACCAACTGAATTAGCCAATACGATGCCATGTTTGATGCCGAGGCCGGAACGGGGTAGCAGCAGCGCTACCAGACCGGGATCATGAATACTGATGGCTATGCCGCTTGGTATCAACACGGTTTCGCCAGGCTGCACAGTCCTCGGATTTTCCAGGCAAGCGCGCATATCCATCGCAGCCGCGCCGCTTGTCGCATATTCCGGCAGTGGAATGGTAGTGCCGATCAGCGTATTCATGATTTTGGTTTCAATTTCCGGGCGCTTCATGTAGATTTCCCTGACTTTACGATGAATTTGATGAAGCACTATAACAGATTAGATTTATAGGAACAAGGAGCGATTTACCATGAAACAACGCGTTGTCAGCGGCATGAGGCCGAGCGGGAGACTGCACATAGGTCATTATCACGGGGTACTGGAAAACTGGGTCAAGATGCAAGACTCCTACGATTGTCTCTTTTTTGTCGCCGATTGGCATTCATTGACGACGGAATACGCTGATACGGCAGGAGTTGCCCAGAGTATTCGCGAAATGGTGCTTGACTGGGTTGCCTTTGGCCTTGACCCGGAAAAATGTGTCGTGTTCCGACAGAGTCTCTCTCCTCATCACTCGGAACTGAGTCTTATACTGTCGATGATTACCCCGGTTTCCTGGCTGGAACGTAATCCGACCTACAAGGAGATGCTTGATAATATTGAGGCGAGGGATCTGACCACGTTTGGGTTTCTCGGCTACCCGGTGTTGATGGCGGCCGACATCATATTGTATAAAGCAATGCGCGTTCCGGTAGGACATGATCAGTTGCCGCATCTCGAGATAACCCGTGAAATTACCCGCCGCTTCAACCATCTCTATGGTGCGGTTTTTCCGGAACCGGAAGCACTGCTGACCGAGACTCCCAAACTGCCCGGTCTGGATGGGCGCAAGATGAGTAAATCGTACAACAATTCGATCTATCTCTCCGATGATGCAGCAACAACAGCCAAAATGGTTATGTCGATGGTCACCGATACCAACAGGGTTCGCCGAGTAGATCCGGGCGATCCCGACGTCTGCGTAGCCTTCAATTTGCACCGTCTCTATCTGCCACAGGAAAAGCTTGATGAGATCGTGCCGGCCTGTCGCGCTGCTCAAATCGGCTGCGTTGATTGCAAGAAAATTTTGACCGGCTGTATCAACGAGCGTCTGGCACCTTTTCGAAGCCGCCGCGTGGAGCTTGCCACCAACCCCGGTTTTGTCGATGAACTGCTGCGTGACGGGAGCCGAAAGGCATCCCTGATATCAGACGGCGTGATGGCTGAAGTCCGTACGGCACTCCAGTTTTGATATGCACGCCGAGCCTCACCATCACAGCGATGAGTATCTGCCGCTGCTTGACGGTCTCCACGTGCAATATAGTGTGCATCTCGACAAATTCGACGGGCCGCTGGATCTGCTGCTGCATCTGATAAGGAAGAATGAGCTGGACATCTGCGATATTTCCATCGCGATCATAACCCGACAATATCTTGATTTCATCAAGGCTATGAAAGATCTGAACCTTGAAGTAGCCGGTGATTTTCTTGTTATGGCGACCACTCTGCTGCAGATTAAATCCAGGCAACTGCTCCCGGTAGTTGAACCGGAAGATCAGGAGGTTGATGAAACAGATCCAAGGGAAGAGTTGATACGCCGCCTTCAGGAGTATCAGCAGTACAAGGACGCCGGCATGCTGTTTGGTGCGCGAGCACTGCTTGGACGGGAGGTTTTCGTACGAACAGCTTCCGAACCGGTGCTTGTTGCTGCTCAAAATGTCGAAGGGCCGCTGGAAGCGAGCCTTTTTGAACTGGTGGACGCATTTAGGGTTCTATTGCTGAAAATTCCAGTGGAAACCTTTCATGACGTTGCTCCGGGAGATTCGCTCAGTATTGCAGACTGTATAAATGATATTCTCTCGCAACTTCAGGAATATAACACTGTACAGTTCAATGATTTAGTTAAGGATGAGTTGACCAGAGAACGGGTGATCGTCACTTTTTTAGCGCTTTTAGAGCTTTGCCGTCTCAAGCTGATCCGAATTTTTCAGGGGAGCGAGCATGGCTCAATCTGGTTTGTCCCCGCTGTTGCCGCTGATCCCTCTGAGGTAATTAATACAGATGAATTCTGAATTGCCTGCTATCATAGAGAGTCTCATCTTTACCGCTGATTGTGCGATTTCAGCGGATCGTCTCTGCGATCTGCTGACCGAATTCGAGCGAGGAGAGGTCAAATCCGCTCTGTCAGGTCTGGTAGAATATCATCAGGGGAGGGGAGGGGGCTTTGAGCTGATCGAGGTTGCAGGCGGTTGGCAGTTCAGAACCCGTCCCGCTTTTCATAGTTACATCACTCGCCATATTAAAACCAGAGCGGCCAGATTTTCTCAATCAGCCCTTGAGACTCTGGCAATCGTCGCCTATCGTCAGCCGATTACCCGCGCTGAAATCGAGCATCTGCGCGGCGTCGATTGCGGTGGTGTTCTGAAAACGCTGCTTGAAAAACATCTGGTACGTATTCTGGGGAAAAAGGATATTCCTGGTAGACCGTTGATCTATGGAACATCTAAAGAGTTTCTTGAAGTATTTGGTCTTAAAGATTTAAAATCACTACCAACACTCCGTGAAATTCAAGCTTTGGGCGAGCAACCGAAGTTTGAACGTCAGGAGGAGCTGCAGCTTGAACCGGATAAGGCAATTCCGGTGGAGAGTTATCTGCCGTTTGAATAATTTTCAGAAAGGAATGGTAAACCATGCAACGACAACCGGCCGTAGCAGGTCAATTTTATTCGGGCAGTGAAGAGAAACTTCGTGCCAACTTGTCTCAACTTATTCCGGATAATTCATCTCCAATTACGGTAAAGGGTATCATTTCCCCTCATGCAGGTTATATTTATTCCGGTGCGATCGCCGGCCAGCTTTTTGGAAGGGTAAACATTCCAGGTACGGTTCTGATTATCGGGCCTAATCATCGTGGGGCAGGGGAGGCAGCAGCGCTTTACCCTGATGGTGAATGGCTATCTCCGCTCGGGAGAACGAAAATTAACTCCCGCCTAAACGCACTTCTTTTGCAGCATGGTCCTTATCTCAGAAGCGACATAATAGCCCACCAGAACGAACATTCCCTTGAAGTTCAGCTCCCTTTTCTTCAATATCTCCGTCCTGATGTAACCATATCGGCGATATGCATCGGTCATGGCGACTATGCCCCCCTGCGTGACATTGGACATGGCATTGCCGCTGCCATTCGGGAATTTGGAGAAGATGTGCTGATTGTTGCCAGTTCTGATATGACGCACTATGAATCCGCCGATTCTGCTCGTCGGAAAGATGAAATGGCTCTTGAGCGAGCTCTTGCGTTGGACGGTAAAGGTATGCTTGAGGTTTGCCGCAGCCAGAAGATTACGATGTGCGGAGTCGTACCGGCAACCGTCATGATCGTGGCGGCTATTCAGTTGGGAGCCTCAAAGACGGAGCTGGTTGCTTACGGTACAAGCGGTGACGTGACTGGCGACAACCGTCAAGTTGTTGGTTATGCGGCGTTGATGGTGAGTTAATACCTTTTTGAACACAAGATCTTTTAAAGGCGGTTTTCAGAGATATGGGCTATAAAAATCTTCAGGAAACTGTGGTCGATCTTGAACGGCACAAAAAACTGGTTCGGATTGACTTGCCGCTAGATCCCCATCTGGAAATCGGCGCACTTCAGCGGCGCGTATATCAGGCGGGAGGCCCGGCGCTTCTTTTCACAAACGCGGTCGGCTGTCGATTTCCGCTGCTTGGTAATCTGTTCGGAACTCTGGAGCGGACCCGTTTCATCTTCCGCGATACAATTGACGATATCCGCCGCCTCGTTGAGATCAAGATCAACCCTTTATCTCTACTCAAAACCCCCCTTGATTTCGTAAAGGCTCCTCTTGCCGCCTGGCATCTCCTTCCATCCGTCACCACTAAAGCACCGGTTCTGGAATGTTCAACGACCCTCTCGGGGCTGCCGCAGCTTGTTTCCTGGCCTAACGATGGTGGAGCCTTTCTGACTCTGCCGCAAGTCTACAGTGAGAGCCCTTCAGCCCCAGGTTTTGCCCGCTCCAACCTCGGTATGTACCGGATCCAGATTTCAGGCAACAGCTATCAGCCGGACAGGCAAGCGGGGCTTCATTATCAGATTCATCGCGGAATCGGTGCTCACCATGCCGAAGCAATTGCCCGTGGAGAACTGCTTAGGGTCAATATCTTCCTCGGCGGAGCACCTGCAATGACTGTTGCGGCGGTTATGCCTCTGCCGGAAGGTATGCCGGAAATCTCTTTTGCCGGTCTGCTGGCTGGGCACCGCCTTCCAATGACCAGGATAACCGGACATCTGCCGGTCTACTCCGAAGCCGATTTTTGTATCAGCGGCGTTGTTCATCCTGCCAAGACGCTTCCGGAAGGTCCATTCGGCGATCATCTTGGCTATTATAGTCTAATTCACGAGTTCCCGTATCTTGAGATCGATGCGGTTTATCACCGCCGTGATGCCATCTTCCCGTTTACAACCGTTGGTCGCCCGCCGCAGGAAGATACCAGTTTTGGCGCCTTTATCCATGAGTTGACCGGCCCGCTCATTCCGACGGTTGTTGCAGGAGTGAAAGAGGTGCATGCTGTTGATGCTGCCGGTGTACATCCGCTGCTGCTAGCGATTGCCAGCGAGCGCTATGTGCCTTATGCAGCCGTGCGCCAACCTCAGGAACTGCTTACGATTGCAAATGCTATACTTGGCCAGGGGCAGCTCTCGCTCGCCAAATACCTGCTGATCGCTGCTCAGGAAGACGCACCGGCTCTCCATACTCATGATATCCCCGCATTCATGGGGCACATTCTGGAGCGAGCAGACTGGCGCAACGGTCTTCATTTTCAGACGGCAACGACAATTGACACCCTCGACTATAGCGGCTCCGGTCTTAACGAAGGCTCTAAAGTTGTGATCGCAGTTGCCGGCCCGTTGCGTCAGAAACTTGCAACAGAGATCCCCGCCAGACTCGAACTCCCGTCCGGGTTTGGCCCTGTCGCAATCTGTCAGCCCGGTATCCTGGCCATCCAAGGGCCGCCGTCAGGGGAGGAAAGGGGAAAAGTTGATCCATTGGTTGAAGAGTTCTGTCGTTTCTATCTGAAACGCAATGATTTTATAGGTTTTCCACTGATTGTGCTTTGCGATGACTCCAATTTTATCTCTGCAACGCTGAATAACTTCCTCTGGGTGACATTTACCCGATCCAACCCTGCAACAGACATCTACGGCATCCGTCCAGAGATCCACGGCAGACACTGGGGCTGTAGCGGTTCACTGGTGATTGATGCCCGCATCAAACCGTTTCATGCTCCACATCTTATTGACGATCCAGTTGTAGAACGTAAAATTGATGCACTAGCCGTTGCAGGTGGGCCGTTGCATGGTCTGTTTTAATATTTTTACTGCTTCGATTTCTATCATCCTAACCCGGACAAGCCGGAACCAAGATGTTGTTAAAACAGATGGTTTTAAAAAAATCATCTGTTTTCTATTGCCTTTATCCGCCTTTATCCCTTTTATCCCTGTAAATAAAAGGTTTTTCTTTTAACTT
>CAYQMO010000060.1:0-18285 GCA_964418315.1 uncultured Geobacter sp.
GGCGCGGCCGTTATTTTTATGTTAACGTCGTTGACCTTGGCGTACATTTCAGGCCAGCCAGAATCTTCTTCCATAATGTCAGGCAAAGGCAAGGCAGCACCAGTTGCTGCACCAGCTACTCCGCCAGCGCAGCAAAAGATGGAATCGGTGCCTGTGGCATTGCCAGCATCTGTGCCTGAACAGAAAAAGTAAACGGCAGTTGACTGGCAACTCGTGACGCAACGCGCCACAACTGCATTCCCACGCAGGGCGTGGGAACGAGAATATGAGAGTCAAGACCTCTTCTGACCTTTCATTTCAGCTCAATCCGGTACAGCAGGTCTCCACCGGCAGCAACTGCGCTGAACTTCGATTCTACCTCCCACCGTTTGCTGATCGAATAGCGGGCTCGAACCTGCTGACTCTGGTCGAAGAGAGACTTCCCATAGCTGACATAAAGCTTGGGCGTCAGGTATTTTCCGAGCTCAAGCATGGTCTGGGATACTCCGCTTGTGCTCGTACTGCTGTGACTATTGCCACGCAGCGACGGCTCAACTGTCTTGTAGCCCGAGCGTTGATCCTTTCCGGAAGAGAACGTAAGGGTATCTAAGGCAATCCACTCTTTAAGCCGTTCCTGGAGACCTGTCGAATTATCGGAAGAGAGAAGCAGCGACGCCGCCTCCATAAGTTTGCTCTCCTGACTCCCGCTTTCTCCCAGAGCGCGGCCGAGAACAACGTAGGACAAGATATCCGTATCCGGAAGCGCTGGTTCTGAATAGAGCTTGATCACTGGCTCTTCAGGAGTGCCCGTTATCGTAACTCCGGCTCTGACATCATCAACCTTACGCAGTGCCAGGATATCGAGTGTTGGCCGCTCCACCGGACCACCTGCAAAGAGCGCCCGCCCCCGCTCTATCTCCAGATTGACTCCGTAGATCCGGTAGCTCCCCTTGGCGACTTTGATCTCACCGGTTCCGGTCGCCTTTGTGAGATCGGTCATGGTAAGCTTTATCCCCCCTTCCAGGCGGGCGTCCAATCCCCTGTAATTGACAAACACCTTATCTCCGAGAAGTATCCGGAGCTGAAGATCCATGGAAAGAGCACTCTGCCGTGAAGCTGCTTTTTCTCTCCCGATCACGATGACATCCCCGCTCGGCTTGATGTCTGCCGTGGAACTGAACCGGCGGAGCAGCATCTCCGGAACCTGGATCACCCCACGGACAGACAGTGTATTCTGGTTGCCCGCAAACGTCAG
Organism: uncultured Geobacter sp.; assembly: GCA_964418315.1. Taxonomy (GTDB): domain Bacteria; phylum Desulfobacterota; class Desulfuromonadia; order Geobacterales; family Pseudopelobacteraceae; genus JACRCG01. The sequence goes on from CAYQMO010000060.1 coordinate 1,235, forward strand.
GTAAGGCGCGATTACCAACTGCTGTTCCGGGAGATTCAACACCTGAAAGCGTTCGCCGCGCAGAGTGCCCTGGTAGCCTGTCAATTTGCTCCCCGCAAAAGAGATGCCGACTCCCCCCTCCAGGAAACCCTTGCCTGACGTGAGACGGAATTTTTCTATCTGAATCTCGGTTCCAGCGGGACTGGCGTTCAGACGGGCGTCCAGTTGAACATCGGTAACCCGGATTCCGGCCGACGGAATATAGGCGCCTGCCTGCGTCATGCCGACTGTTCCGTTCACGGTTGGTGTCTGCCACGCCCCCCCCGCGTGGAGATCAACCTTAACCAGGCTCCTTGCCTCCTGAAGCAGCCCTGGAAAAAGGGCATTGACAACACCGCTCTCCTCAAAAGTGCCGCTGATTGTCCCTTTAATCTGACCGTTCCGATTGATGGCTGCACCCAAGCGCGCCGGCAGCGGCAGTTGAAAATTTCCTTTAGACTCGCCCCCATTCGCCAGCGACAGTGAAAACTCACTACGAAGGGAATCATCACGCCAGTTCCAGCGCAACCCGGCGGTACGTATTGCAACTGACAGCTCACGACCGTTATCACGCCAGCTTCCGGAGCCGTTGGACAGAGTGACGGTGCCATTAAGATCGTAACGCTGTTCCGGGAGGAGCTTCCCTGAAACAGCACCGGAAAGCATTCCGTGCAGCTCACCCCCCTTGGGAAGCCAGCGTCTGGCAAGCGTCGGGTCAAGACCTTCCCAGGTGGCTTGCAGTTCGCCAACGGGAGGAACTGAGAGGGAGGCCGCTGCGGGCGAAATAAATTTCCCGGTGGCAGAAATCCCCTCTTTGGTACGAAGCTCAAATATGGCGGTTGTGCCACTCCCTCCGGCGTCCAGGTCGAGTAACGCTTTCGTTATGTTCACCCGCTTTTTGTCAAGCGTCACCGCACCGACCGCAGACGCTTTACCGGTCAGAGTCACCCGGTCGTCTCCGGAAAGTCCGAGACGAAACTTCCCTGAACTCTCTCCATCGAGGCTTGCGTCCTTCAACCATCTGTTGGCTCGAGCCAGGTTCACCCTGTTCCAGCTCACCTCTGCCGTTCCTGTACGCGGTTTCAGGTAAAACCTACCGGAGAGTTCAAACCGTTCGGGTGCCAGACCGATCAATATGAGCTGGGTAATCTCCAGGTAATCTGCCGAGATTGTCACGGCTGCGGGTGCCGCAAGCCGACAGGGGCCAATCGTGTCAAATACCGATAAGTCGGTTAGTTTACCCTGCAAGCGGCCGTCGGCATAACCACCGGAAAGTTTCCAGGTGGCAGAGTCAATCTGTATCCCCGCAATATCCAGCTTTGAACCACGACCGGTCACAGTGCCGATGATACCCCCCGCAGCATGGCGCCCCCACCCCTGGAGCGCAAGAGCCCCCTTTGTCTGCGGGATCAGCCCCGAGAGATCAGTGATGTCTGCTTTCATATTGAGACGCTGATTGAGATTGCCGGATGCGGTTATGTCAAAACCGTTGCCGGTCAGGAACAGCCGCTCAATATTAAGGTCATTGTTCTTCTGCGTGGCGGCAATCTCACCGGAAAGAGCCTTACCGCGTAGACGGCTCTCCTTGAGCCGACCATGCATTTCACCCTGCTGCAACCGGCCTCCGCCCAGCGTAGCCATGAAACTGTCCAGGTCGAAATTAACCACTCCGATCCACGCAGGGTCTATGATAGCCGGATTGAGTCCTTTTCCGTGCAGCGCACCTCTTACTGATACTCCGTTTCGCCAGTCAAAGCGGAGCTTTCCCCGGACGGTTCCGTCAAGAACGGCAGCGTTAAGAACCGACAGCTCAACGCCTTCAAAATTGCCCCGGAATCTTCCCTCAGCTCCCGATTTCAGCCAGCCACTGCCGTTGCTGTCGACGCTAAAATGCCCGGCATACTGCTTGTTCTCACCTTTCAGGTCGAGCGTCCCGGAGAGAGCAACTTTCTTACCGAGCTCCCTTGTGAGATCCAATCCGGCTACGGTCAGTTGCAGAGCGGCTTCTCCAACCAGAGGCAACGTGCCTGATACGTTGACCATACCGCCGCGCCCTTTCTCGGTTACGGTCAACCGGTGCAGATTAAGCTCTTGCCCGGTCAGGCCGATATCACCGATCATGCTGTACTTTAAGTTGTCGCCGGAGAGAGCGGTGACGGTGACCTCACCAGCCATCTGCTCCGGTAACTTTCCGGCATGAAGTTTGGTGCGAAGTTGGATTTTGCTGCAGTCGGCAAACCGGGTGTGTGGCTCAAACGCGAGCAGAGAGTCGAGAGAAGCGATGCCAAACCCTGCGGTGATTGTTCCGGAGAGCACCCCCTCAGCAGTTTTAAGCGAGAGGCTGGTGACACTTAAGCGGGAATCCCGCCATGAAAGAGAGGCAGAAACATCCGGAATTTTAACCGGTTGCCGCTTCTGTTTCTGGTAGGTAGCATCTTCGACCTTTAGGAGATCTATCCAGCCGTGTACTTTAGTCGGCATACCGGTGACGTGAGGCCAGACAATTTCAGGTTTGCTGCTGTCTGGCGGCGAACTGTCGATGAATCGAACTCCACGGAGCGACAGTTCACGAATCGCTACATAGCCAAACGGGATAAGCATCGGTCGGCAGCGCAGCCGTACGTCGGCAACGTCGAGATCGCCGCCGGGCCAATGGGCCGAAAGACCCTCAAGGCGGAGCGCTGAATCAAGGTCGCCGGTGATGGTACGCGCCGAGATTGTCACAAAAGTATGGCGCGAAACCGCTCCGAGAAGCCACCTGACCCCGTCAGGGCTCTCCAGAAGCCACTTCAAGGCCAGCTCACCCCCCAGAACCGTACTAAGCAGCATGACGAGCGAGCCGTAGATAATAAAACGCTTCACAACTGGAACCCGATGGTAAAGTGAATTCTAAATTGAGGATCAGGGACAGCGATCTGCCGGGCCAGACTCAGATTGAGCGCACCGATGGGGGTTGTGCTGTGGAGGGCTACCCCGGCGCCCTGATAGAGTTTTAAGGCAGATGCGTCATCAAAAGCGTTACCGGCGTCATAAAAAATCGACACCGCCCACTTATCAAAAATTGCCCGCTGCAGTTCCATACTCCCCTGCAGCAGATGTTTACCGCCAACCACCTCGCCGGTAGCATCCGTCGGGCCGAGTGATTTGTAGGCATAGCCTCGAACACTATTGTCTCCGCCGGCGAAGAATCGCAGAGAACTCGGTACGCTCGTAAATGGTTCATTAATGACGGTTGTTGCCCCTTTAACCCTGCTTATGAGGGTTAGACGCCAGGGGAGCGGGACAATCGCCCCGCTTTCGGCAATAAACTGGAGGAACGACGCGTCAGATATTATCCACTGGTGGGTACCACGCGTTTCCAGAGAGTAGTGCCATCCCTTCGTGGGCATGATAAGATCGTCATATTTCTGCCGGGAAAAACGGATGCCGGGAAGCAGCAGGGAACTGCTGCTATTCTCAAGACCGACACTGTACTCTTCATACATGTACCGGATATAGACGGTGCCGAGGCGGTTATCATCGAAACCGGTTGTCCTGCTCGGCTCCAGAAAAACCAGTTTACTCACTGTATCATTAGCCACTTCGCGTTGAAGGTTGAGACGAATTGTTGAGAATGTGTCAGAATCCCGACTGCTCGGTATGCTGTAGGCGGAGGCAATCCCCTGTAGGCGCTCGGCAACGGCAATCTCACTGTTGAGTGTATTGCCTGGCGCTAACAGGCTTAAGTGTTTGAATCCGACCGAAGCGCGTGCCCCGGTGTCGGTGCCGTAACCGATGCCAGGGCGTATGGTGACACGCGGTGTCGGCAGCACGGTAATTAGCATCGGTATCTGCTGCGACGTAGCGGCTTCTTTGTTCGGAATGACAGTGACACTTTTAAAATAGGGGCTGCCGATGAAATTGAGTTGTGTTTGCCCAACCGCCTTATAGGAAAAGGGGTCACCAACCGAGAACGAAATATATCGACGCAGGAGTTTTTCCGGGTAGTAGGTCGCCCCTGTGATGGTTGTCGTGCCGAACAGATACCGGGATCCGGTCTCCAGAATCAAATGAATCCGGGCTGATGCCGTATTCGGATCAACCCGGATTTCGTGAGTAGAAAAATGAGCGTCCAGATACCCAAGTTCCCTGGACGCGGCGAGAATCTGACTCTTGCCCTTCTCGTAACTTTCGTGGTGAAGCTGATCGCCAACACGAAGCGGGAAGGTTGCTCTCTTTTCAAGGAGGAGCGGCTCTGCGGCACCGGCTCCCTGGAGAGTCACCACCACCTCGACCAGGCGGGTCGCCTCGCCGACTGTCACGGTAACCAGCAGGGTATAGCCAACATCTTTTTTCTCTTCAAGTGCTGTAGTTATCTGCGATCCGTAGTAACCAAAAGGTTCCAGTGCCGACCGGGCTATGGACTCTGCCTGACGGCTGAAATAATCGAGCCGGGGTTTATCCACTGTACCCTCATTAACAACTCCGGGGGGAAGAGCAAGGGCGGAATTCACATTTTTAAGAATATCACCTTCGATTCCGAAAACATGGAGTTCCACAGTTTCGGCGGCAAAAAGCCGGGAGGGGAGAAGCGTAAGCGTAAAGAAGCAGAGAAGGATGATTCGTAGCAGGAGTGTCGGTGCGGAAAACTTATAATTCACGCAAAGAGCCCTCAAGACGGTTATTTTTTAGCCGGGTCACCCCATCATCCCGGCAAGTACACGCCGCAACTCGACAAGATTGTACGGCTTCTGCACAAAACCGGTGTGTGGATCTTCTTTGATGACATCCTCGACAGACTCCACACTATAACCACTGCAGAAGATGATTGGAACTGTCTGGTTGATCTTGCGCAATTCGTGATAGGCTTCGATCCCCCCCATTAACGGCATGGTCAGATCCAGCATGATCACGCCTATTTCGCTGCCGCGCTCGCGATAGATTTCAAGCGCATTTTTACCATTCTCCGCAGTCAAAGTGACGAAACCGATCGCTTCCAAAAGATCGCTCCCCATATCTCGCAGAACCTGTTCATCGTCCACAAGCAAAATAGTGCCGTCCATTTTTTCTGTAGTAACTACCTGGCTCGAAACCACTTCTGCGCTATCTGGCATCTGCGGCACAGGGAACAGCACTTTGAAAGTCGTGCCAACATTCGGTTTGCTGGTCATACTCAAGTGTGCTCCATGCGCGGTGACAATGCCGTGTATCGCCGACATGCCGAGGCCGCACCCGGTGAATTTGGTAGTAAAAAACGGCTCAAAGATTCGCTTCTGCGTCTCTTCATCCATGCCGATGCCGCTATCGGTAACCTCCAGACAAATATATCCGCCCGCCTCGATAACTGTGCCAAACGTATCAGTTTCAATCGGATTGCCTTTAATAAGTACTCTTGTAAGGGCTACCCGAATAGTTCCGTTAGCATCGCCAATCGCCTCGGCGGCATTAATGATCAGGTTCATAACAATCTGCTGAATCTGACCGGAATCACCTACAATCTCCGGGACGACACGCTTGAAATCAAGCTTGATTGTCACATTTTTCTTGATTGCCGCCTGCAGCATCCTGACGACTTCATCTACCAGCAACCAGAGATTTACCCGCGTCTGAACCAGCGTACTCTTGCCGGCGTAGGTAAGCATCTGCCGACAGAGGTCGGCCGCTCGACCTCCGGCAGCTTCAATCTTGCTGAAAGTGTCTTTAAAATTGTGCTCCGGAATAAAACCATCTCTGACCATTTGGCAATGTCCAAGGATGACCGTCAGGATATTATTGAAATCGTGAGCGATACCACCTGCCAACACGCCAAGCCCCTCCATTTTTTGAGCATGACGAAACTGCTGTTCCAGTTGCAGACGCTCTTCCTCGGCCCGTTTCCGATTGGTGATGTCCAGTATGCTCCAAATGGAACCTGCAGCACTATTTTCAGGGTCTATTGCCTGACCTACGAGATTGCACCAGAACAATGATCCATCCTTTTTTCTCATCAACAAATCTTCTGAAAATATGCCTCCAGATGCGATAGTTGTGTACCCTTCTTCTCCGACATGTTCGTATGTCTCCTTGTCGGCATAATACTCCAGGGTGGCCATGTTTTCGACTTCTTCGGCTTTATACCCGAACATCATACAATGTGCAGAGTTTGCCCAGACCACGCTTCGATTTTTGACAAAGATGATCCCCACGGATGAAGAGTTCAAAATGGTCTGCTGTTCGTTTGCCAGACGGCGGAATTGTTTCTCACTCTCCAGCAGCTTTTCCTCCATCTGAACACGAGCGGTTATGTCCCGCATGACATGGACAAAAGCTGTTACGCTGCCTCGATCGTCAACGAGCGGGGATACCGTAACTTCAAAAAAACCTTTCAGCCTGTTTTCTTCGATCACCGCACTATGAACCCTGCCATCCGCCATCATGCCGATTGCAGGGCAGGAACACTGTACACTGCTTAAACCGTGCACAACATTGTAACATTTTCGCCCCACGATCTCATCCGCTGCCATACCACAGCGATCAGCCATGGCTCTGTTGACGCGGGTAACGGTCTGATCGGCAGAAATGATGGAAATCAGGTCTGGAACCGCATCAAACGTCCGTTCCCAGTCCATTTTAGCCAGAATAACCGCCTTGTCAGTCTGTCTCTGCGATTGGAGCAGAGACCAGACCTGCAAGGTAAGCGCTACCGTGTGCGGCAAAGCCTTAAATGCCTCCGGCGATTTTACGATGTAATCCTGAATACCTATTTTCATAGCTTCCACGGCTACCTGTTCGTTGCCGTGCGAAGTCATTATAACAACCGGGCAGACCCCGTTCAGCAGAGAGACAAACTTAATCCCATCACCGTCGGGGAGTCGGTAGTCAGTCAGTATAAGGTTGGGAGTCTGTTTCTCAGCGATCGCCACAGCATCGGCTACTGTTCTGACCCGCACCACTCGATATTCCGCAGGCGCATCCTCAAAAGAGCGATGAATCAGCAGGGCGTGGCTGTCGTCGTCTTCAACTACCAGTATCAGAGGTGCAGCAGGGTTTTCTGTGAGCATATAGGTGTCCTTTTAAAATCAAAATCTCACCACGGTCGCTTGTTCCACGCCAGCCAATATTCTTCAAACAGTAAAATCGTAAACGGTTCAGCGTTCATTTTGTTGTCCCCCCATCTATTGTGAAACAGAACCTGCTCCCCATCCCTGCTCCTTCCGACTCCACCCAGACTCTGCCGCCGTGAACCTCTATAATCCGCTTGACCAGAGCCAGCCCAATACCGGTTCCACCACTGTTGGCATCCAGTTTGTTGAAGAGACCGAATATGACCCGGTGAAATTTTTCATCAATACCGATACCGTTATCCTGTACAAAGAATATATTTACACCATCTTCTACACGCATACCAAACAGAATTTTTGGTTCTGCCTGATCACCGATATAATTGATGGCATTCTCAAGCAGATTCTGCACTACCTCGGCCATGCGGTGCCGATCACACTCTACTGTCGGCAGCTCCGGCTGCACGGCGACAGTCAGGTTGTGACTCTTCAAAGATCCGGCCAGTTGCGCCAGCACATCGGTCACCAGCAGATTCATATCCACCGGTTCCGGCGCTTTGATAACACGGCCAATGGTTGAGAGCTCCAACAGGTCGCGCAGCAGGTCGTTCATCTTGTCAGCGGCATTGCTGACCCGCTTCAGATCATCCGCCATCCGCTCGTAATTACCTTTTGCAAGATCCTTCTCCAGAGAACCGGTAAAACCTTTGATGGTAATGATCGGACTCTTCAGGTCGTAAGAGACGGTGTAGGCATAACGTTCCAGTTCGGCGTTCTTCTGCTGCAGGTCTATTTCTGCCAGTGTACTCCTGGACAAGGCATCGGCAAGCAATACATTACTGTAATTTGCCTTGGAGATCATCTGCGCAAGTTTTGAATAAAAGCTCATGGCGGTCTGAACAGTCTCCCTGCTGAAGCGGGAAACCCTGTCAAGTGCGGCAATGTAGGCTGCTTCATCATAGCCGAAGCGCCGGGCTTGAGCGCGGAAAAGGTTGTAATCAGGCTCCTCATCATCATAGAGGAACTGTCCGAGGAAAATGTTGCCGATATGCCTGTTACTCAGCATGATCGGAGTGGCGATATCCCACATATTATTTTTGCAGCGGTACGCTTTGAATGTGCCCGGAGCAACGCCACTGGAGAGAGAAATATCGCTTTCGTGACAATAGCGGCATGACTCCGGCGTGGCACGATGAAACTTGACGCAGATATCCTGCCAGCCGGTGCCAACCAGTACCGTGCCTTTGAGATCGATGATGCCGACGCCGATACCGGTAAGGGCATAATAATCATTCATCATCTCCTGAAGGGCTGGAGCATCGATGAGATCGGACAGCTCAACGGTTTCGAGATCAGGTGAGGTGGCTTCATGTTTTGGTGGCATTTTAATGTTCCTCTGCCTGATTCGTGTTGTTACTATTGATACTGGATGTAGAGCGGTTTCGGATTCAGCTTGAGTACATCCTTCGGAGTCATCAGAGGGTCATGCTTCTTGGTATCGTTGTGATAAAAGAGCTTGAACCCGGTATACTGCACCGGCTCGGCAACAATATAATCCTTGTACGAATCCCGCTTCAACCAGGGAGCGCCCCAACCATCCATATGCATAACTATCTGCACTTCCGGACGAAGCAGAATGTTTTTTGCGTTTGTGACGCCGTTGCGGGTGAACCGGTGTATAATAAACACTTTGGGGGGAAGATTATATTTTTTGACCAGATCTTTCAGATACCCTGAAGCATAGTTGATATCGACCGCATCATAAGTTCCAATCTTCCTTCCCGGTTTTTTACCGCTTTTTATCAGATTAAATTCCGGATCAATACCAAGGTGTACGTCGGAATTTTTCAGAATCCACTCGAAACGGGGCAGAAGCGAGCGGATATCGTCATGTCCGGTCTGAATATCGATAAACATGATTGCTCCGGATTCTTTGGCCCAGTCATACACCTGGCTGATAATATTATCCGGCATAATCATACGATATTTACCAGCTTTTCCAGGTTCTCCTTGCGCAACTACGGCAATAAGGTGCAGAGCCGGCTGTACCGGGGTCGCGGGATCAGCCGCCGCCCATTTGGCCACTTCACCTTTCAGGCGCAGCAGCATATCGTCCTTGGGATATTCTCCGAGCGCTCCCATCTTCTTTGAAAGCGGATTACCATAATAGGCAACAATACGTTTTGCCGGCAGGATTGAACCAGGTAGCGGCTGCGGGCATTTGACCGGCCAGCCGCATTTTGCCGCATAATCCGGACTCTCTCCGGCATTATACTTTATCGGGTGAGCTGTTTTACGGGCAGCACTGGTTGTTGCCGCAAACGCCGCCGCTTTTCTGGAAGCGCTGGTCGTTGCGGCAAACGCCGCCGCCTTCCTGGTCGCAGTGGTTGTTGCCGCGAATGCGGCAGCGGCAGCTTTTCGCTCAATCTCTTTTTGAGTTTTTAACTGCATTTCGGCGTTTTTGCCGTCTCCGCACGCTGCCAGTGCAAGTGGGATTAACAGAATCCATAGAGGGATAGATACTTTACATCGGTATTTCAAATGGGACTCCATATATTATCGTTTAATGACGAGTTCACACTGAAACAGCCTGCTGTTGCTCAGGATCATCAATAAGAAAATCTTCCGCATCAATGACATCTTTAACCTTTAGTATGAGCGAGTCCGGCCACTCCCTGATTGAAAACCTGGTCAGTATTTTAGACTCTTCAAACGTCAGATCTACGTCATCGGGCAACTTATCTGCAAGTTCACTCACCCAATGCGTTTCTTCAGCGGTCAGTGGAGCCTGCAATAATTCTCTGTTTAAAGTTATCAAGGTCGTCTCCACCAAAACGGTATATCAACATTTTCCACATCCCTAATCAGAACTTGAAGCCTACTCTTTTTCGCCGACATAGATTGTGGCGATGCCAAAGGTCAGCTCGTGGAGATGAATGTTTCGGAAACCGGCATCTGCTATCATGCGGGAAAACTCTTCCTGCAAAGGAAAATCAAGGACGGAGTCGGGGAGGTATCTGTAGGCGTTGTAACGTGAGAATATCCCACCGACAATCGGCAGCAGTCGCCGAAAGTAAAAATAATAGACCTGCCTGAACAGCAGCGAACTGGGTGTCGAAAATTCGAGAATAATCATCCGTCCGCCGGGACGAAGCACCCGCCACATCTCGGCCAATCCAAGTTTTCTATCAACAACGTTCCTGATGCCGAATGCAATGGTAATTGAATCAAAGGTATCATTGGCAAACGGCAGGTCTTCACATGGAGCAACTTTAAGTTCTATGCGGTTTGCAAATGGCGAAGCCGCTACCTTCAAAATCCCGAGATCAATCATCTCCTTACAAAAATCGGCGCCGGTAATCCTGACAGAATCAGGCGTTTTCAAGGCAATTTCCAACGCCACATCACCGGTGCCGGTGGCAACGTCCAGAATTCGGGAACCTTCCCGGTATTTGAGCAGACGAACAGCTTTTGTGCGCCACCGGCGATCGATACCAAAACTTAGCAACCGGTTGAGAAAATCATATCGCGGGGCAATCGCCCCGAACATCTGCTGAATTTTTTCCCCTCTATCAGAAAGCCTGAACATTCGTTTCCACTACCTTGTAACAGATTTTAGTGCTATAACAGTTACGTAAACATGTAGCATATTTTGCCCGCCATTAACCAGAAAAAACACCTCACATATCATTCAGGAGCCGACACAGAGTGATTCCCTCGATTCGCATACAGGATGTTGCAGACATACTCATAATGACCGTTATTCTGTACCAGTTGTACTCCTGGTTTCGTGGAACAAGAGCCATTCAGGTACTTATTGGCCTGGGAGTCGTTACCCTGATCTATTTCGCCACCCGCTTTCTGGATCTCTACATGACGAGCTGGGTCCTTCAGGAACTTGGCACCGTTCTTATCATTCTCATCATCGTTGTATTTCAAGCCGAGATTCGCCAGGCGTTATATCGCTTCAGTCGCCTCCGTCACATCCTTGACATCCGCCAGGAAACGCTGCACAGCCAGTTTCAGAATATAGCAGAAACCCTGTTCCGGATGGCGACCAATAAAACCGGAGCCTTGATCGTTTTTCAAGGCAATGAATCGCTGGACGACCTGATGACTAACGGAGTCATCATAAACAGTGACATTTCGCCGCAAATTCTTGAATCAATTTTTTATGACGGCGCACCACTTCACGATGGTGCTGTGCTTATCAATAACGGCAAAATTGAGAAAGCCGCCTGCCATCTGCCTCTCTCCACCAGTCCCGATGTTCCGCAGCAGATGGGAACCAGGCATCGGGCAGCACTCGGATTGTCGGAACGGAGCGATGCGGTTATCGTCGTGATATCGGAAGAGCGCGGGGAAGTTTCTCTTGTGACAACAGGATCATTGCGACGCATCGGTACTCCACTCGAACTGATTGTGGCGCTCGATAGCCTGCTCCAAAGCGAGACGGACAAACCCCGCATCACGCAGCAACAACGTGTTTTTTCAAATCTGCTGCCTAAAGCTTCACTCCTGCTTGGCGTGTGCGTTTTCTGGGGACTGATTACGACCCGGCAGGGGCAGATCACAACCGTGACAGCTCCGGTACGTTTGCATGGTGTTCCTGACAATATAATTTTGCTCCGCACTCTTCCTGAAGAGGTCACGGTTCAGATTAAATCCATGTCAAGTTTGACACCTCCGCAATCGAAGCTTGACCTGACTGTTGAAGTTGATGCCTCTAAAATATCCGAAGGGACTACCGCCTTACGGGTAAATCATGCCGATATTGCTGCTCCTTCAGGCATGGTTATTACAACGGTATCGCCAGCCACTATACGAGTTTCCGCTGAAAAAAAACGCCGTAAAAGCGTACCGGTAAAAGCCGCACTGAAAGGCAGGCTGCCATCAGGATTGACTCTATCGAATGTCACCTGTGAACCGGATTCGGTCGAGATAGAGGGACCGGCGAGCCTGGTTTCGCGGATATCATCAGTAACGACCGAAGATATTGATGCCGGCCAATTGAAAGCTGGCAAAGAATATCTGAAAGATCTTCGCATCCAGGAAACACAGGTGTCCATACTTAGGGAGAGCCCTGTAAAGGTAAAGTTAATTGCCCCTGCACGGCGTAAACGCTAGATATTGGCTCGTTTTTTGCTTTCGAAATTCCCGCTACTCGTGACACAACTGCAACAAAGATTGACTTTTGCATTTTGTTGTTATATAAAACGACCACTCTTCACTAAGTTTATAACAAAGCGGAGGAAACATGACCCATATTCGTATCTTCATTGTGACCTGTCTTGTGCTTATTTTCCTGCCTCAGATGGTTTTTGCTTCAAAGTCTCATGTTGTGCGCAAAAGCGAATCGCTACAGTCAATTGCTCGTAAATATCATGTATCAGTAGATGAGTTGAAGTCCGTCAATAACCTGACCGCTTCGCGTGTCTCCAAGGGGGCGCGCCTGATCATCCCATCACATCCTGAATCACAACAAAAAAAAGCATCCGCAGTTACTCTCCAGGATTCCTACAAAGTAGTCAAGGGGGATACACTACCCAAAATCGCAAAAAAAACCGGCGTCAAGCTGTCGGATATACGTAGTTTGAATAGACTGAAGGGCAACAGAATTAAAACGGGGCAGGTACTCGTTCTGGTCGCCACTAACACATCGCCCAGAATCGAGAGCAGCAACAGACTGCAACTGATCAATAAAGACCTCCTGAACGAGCAGGAGTTGACTGACACATTGGCTGAGTTGACCGATCTCGAATCAGATCGGCCGGTTGATCTTGCAAAAGCACTTGAAGCTAACCAGGCTAATCAGACCATCGGCAGCATCAGAAAAAGCGCTTACAGCTTTCTGGGAGCCCGCTATCGATTCGGGGGGAGCAGTCGCAGTGCTCTTGACTGTTCAAGTTTTACCCAGCAAGTTTTCCGCGAGCAGAGCGTCAAGCTCCCCCGCACCGCCCGCGAGCAGTTTGTAGTCGGCAATGAAGTTGTGCGCGGCGACCTGAAGAAAGGTGATCTTGTCTTTTTCCAGACTTATGCCAGCTTCCCATCACATGTAGGTATTTATCTAGGTAACCGTAAGATGATTCATGCCTCTTCGCGCGAACATCGCGTTGTTATTTCATCTATGGATACCCCCTATTACCTGTCACGCTATCTGGGGGCAAGGCGAATGACAGAGACAGCTTCTGACTTTATAGATTTTAATGACTTGCTGTTAGGCATAGAAGAAGAAACGGAAAATGATGTATTAACAAATGACACAATGGGTGTCTCATTCAACCTTGCCAAATAGAGCTTATCACGCAAGCCAACCAACTATATCCGGGTCTCCTGACCCGGATTTTTTTTAGCCATGAAAATTCTCCTCGCCTACCAATCTGGACTTTCCCACCGCAAGGATGCATATATAAATCTTCTGCCAACCGGGTTGTGTTATCTGCACGCATGTCTGATGGAATCAGGGCTTGACTCGCTTCTAGCAAATTTTTCCGCTTGGCCAACTTCTGACATAATTGATGAATTACTGCATTTTAAGCCTGATATTATCGGCATCTCGCAATGGACCCATAACAGGCACCATTCATTTAAACTCGCCAAATTGTGCCGAAAGACCTTCCCTGACTGCCTTATTATCATGGGGGGAGGCCATGCAACCTTCTGTTACGAGGATATCTTGACTGCTGATTCCCCGGTGGATGTTGTTGTTCTGGGTGAAGCTGAACTGACATTGATTGAGCTTGTTGTTGCCGCCAACTCAAAGTGGAAGTGGCAGAACATCCCAGGGATTGCTTTTCGCGATGAGGAGGGGAAAATTGTAGAAACTACGCGCCGCGAAAACATTGATAACCTCGACACCCTCCCCCTTCCAGCGCGCTACCTTGATATTTCAGTCGGAATCGACCTTGATTTGCAATCTGAATTTATCATCACTTCCCGTGGCTGCCCATCCACCTGTTTTTTCTGCAGTTCGCCCGATTTTTGGGGCAAGAAAGTCCGCTTCCGCTCTCCAGCCGCCATTGTTGAAGAGATTCTGTTTATACGCCGGAAATATGGACTCATCTATTTTTCTATTCGTGATGACACCTTTACAGCAGACCGTAAAAGAGTCCTTGAATTTTGCAGGCAACTTCAGGAGCAGGATGCCAATATCCTCTGGAACTGCCAGTCACGCGTTACCGCAATCGACGAAGAGCTGGTCATCCGGATGAAACTGGCGGGCTGCGAGTGCATTCAGCTTGGAGTAGAATCAGGTTCTCCTCGAATTCTGCGACAGCTCGGCAAAAACATTCTACCGCAACAGATCGAGAAAGCCTGCACGCTGATCAGGGAGATCGGCATTAATCTTTCAGTCTACCTGATCAGCGACATTCCGGGAGAAACAGACGATGACATCCTGAAAACCGTCGAGCTTGTACGCCGCGTTAAACCGGATGACGGCTATATCTCACCGCTTGCCTATTATCCGGGCACACAGCTTTATAAGGAAGCAGTTGCTGCGAACTGCATCACCTCTGATATTTTTACCAACTCGCCTCAAACAGCTCTTTACGCTGTGCCAACACGTGGCAAGGCGTCGCAACGCCTCATAAAGGAGTTGGCAAAAAACCAGACGGATAAATCGGTTTCTTTTAAACAGCAGAAATCTAGTATTGGCTACTGCTACGCGACAGATGTTATAGCCGGGGAGTGGTATCGCCAGAGGGGGGAATTTGATAAAGCCGAGCACGAATTTCGCGAGATTGTGAGCCAACAACCACAAAATCCCTGGGGGTGATTTCTTTTGGGAGATTTATACTCTGAATGGGGAGAAACGCGAAAAGGGAGAGAGTGTTACGCAAAAGTTTTGGAAATAGTCCCGGAACATGGCTCTTCAAAAGCAGCCAGAGAGTTAGCATAAAAAAAAGGGGCTACTTGCATAGCCCCTCAGATTTGCAGCATTAAGGAACTTACTTCACAATCCTTACACCAGGGATGAAGCAAATTTTTTCAAACGTTTTGTTCAGTGTTTTACTATGGAAGTTAGTCAGAGGGGGAGTTTCAGGGTACTCAATTTTGTCCCCTTTTGCGATTTTCATTTCTGGCAGAGCTAACCAGGTCTTTCCGCCTTTTTCGTCCGCTGCTTCAACATACGTATAGCCGCCAGAGTTCATGGTTTGGCTAACGCTTGCCTTCTTGTTGCCTGCTGCTGCGGGAATTTCCTGAGCCTTCATGCCAGCGTGCGGATCACCACCTGGCGGTACAGCCATCGGCGCACCAGGAACTGCTGCACCCGGAACTGCTGCGACCGGAGCTTCCGTCTTTGGCTTGTCTTGACACCCTGCAAGGGCGAGAGCGGCGACACTGAGAACTACTAATGCTGTTTTTTTCACCTGCTGCTACCTCCTGAAATTTTGATAACTGACTCACTGTAGCATATTACTGTTTGGTATTCCAAGACAATTATTATTGAAGCATTATCTCATCAATTTTTGCACGGTTGAGAGATTCGAACATGGCAATCTGTTCTGAGATGGAAAGCTTACTACGACGGCAACATGTTTGGCTCAGACAGATGTGACAACGCTTATCTGAACACCATTGGCAGCTAAAGCAATCCAGGCACGGGTGCTTTTTTACTGCTTCGTCAGACATTAGTACGCATCATTGCGCTTAACTGCGTTGCCTTCGAGCAGTTGCACAAAAGCTTTACCGCTATCAGCATTGACCAGCAGATAGCGTGGCAGCTTCATAACCGAATCAGTTGATGTCGCATGACGGCGCTCAATGGTAAAAGTAGCCCGATAACCGGTTTGATTTGCCCTGTTTATCAGATAATCGTCATAGATACCAAAAGGCCAGGCCAACATATCTACTTTCGTGCCAAGCTCTGTTTCCAAACGGGTTTTCGATTTATTCAACTGTGACTTGACGAGGAGATCCAGAGCATCAGGAGAGAGCTTCTTACGCTCTTTTTTGAAGTTGGGATGCCAATAAGTATGAGACTGTATATCAAAAAGACCGGTTTTTGTCAGCTCTCTCAACTGATCCCATGTCAAAGCGTATTTTGCATTTGAAATCGCAGACGGGTATGCAAAAATGGTAACCGGGTAGCGGTATTTTTTAATAATCGGAAGCATATCGCTATACACAGACTTGTGCGCATCATCTTCCACAATGACAACTGATTTTGGGCCCGGTGCCGGCTCTTTGCCCAGATAATGATCCACCAACTGCCGCAGGGGTATCACCTTATAGTCATTATCATGTAGATATTTCATCTGTGCTTCAAAAACAGATGTAGTGGTCGTCATGCCGTCCGCAACGGTCGCACCAAATCGGTGATACAACAGAACAGGCACACGGAATGATTCAGCGGCAGAGGATGAAAGCGGAAATAGGAGGGCAATAACAAATATCATTTGGATAATTAAACGGAGCATGGAGATACTTTTTCCCTTAGTTATTATCTTACGATAAAGACTGAACATCCGGCATTACTAGCAACCTTGTGTGAAATACTTCCTTTTATCCGGCGCGCAATAGCCCCCTTGCTGGAGCTCCCGATGACTATTACGTCAATTTCTTCACGTTTGGCAAGAGAGATTATTTTATCAGCAGGATCACCGTACTCAACGACCATCTCTAATGGAATGTCCTGTTCGGCTGCACATTTCTCTACTACAAAAAAAAGTCGCTCCCGTAGTTGATCCCATTTTTTTGTTTCAGTCATAGGTGCTGACGGCACAAAATCGGTGTAGTTGGAAGTAGGGGCATTCGGTAGCACGAGTAGTGCATAAATTCGACTTTTTAACTGACTCTGATTGCCGACGGCAAGGCGGACAGCCTCCTCAGCCGCTTTATCAGAATGAGGAGAGCCATCAATTGCCACTAGTATTTTTTTGCGCAAGTTTAACATAACAGACCCCATGCTTATTAATGACTATGAAAAAAAATCGGCAACTATTTTAGAATTTTACATCACTACTGTCCGGTTAATAATTGAATAAATTCAGCTGCTTATATTTGGGTTGC
>CAYQMO010000061.1:0-18261 GCA_964418315.1 uncultured Geobacter sp.
CCTCTATGTTACTGCACCTCGAACTCAAAGGAGCGGTAACGCCGCTCCCCGGCACGCACTACGCGGTCGCGGGGTAAATGTTTTTTACAAACCTTACCACAGAGTCACAGCCAGAAGTAGGCGCTTCTAAGCGAGCGCACAGAGAAAACCATTGCATTAATTTTATTCCGCTTTTTGTTTTTTCAGTCTAATACTTTCTCAGTGTCCTCTGTGACTCTGTGGTAGGATTTTGATTCAATAAATATATCCAATAAAAGGACAAATTCAATATCATGTCGAAAAACCTAGTCATCGTCGAATCACCCGCCAAAGGGAAAACCATAGAAAAGTTCCTCGGGCCCGACTTTAAAGTTCTGGCCTCTTTCGGGCATGTCCGTGCCCTTCCGAGCAAGCAGGGGTCTGTAAATATCGAGAAAGGCTTCGAACCCAACTATCACGTGCTGCCGGAAAGCAAAAAACATCTTGATGCAATAAAAGCGGCGCTAAAGGGTGCGGATACACTGCTCCTCGCAACTGACCCCGACCGTGAGGGTGAGGCTATCTCCTGGCATCTGATCGCTGCGCTCGGTCTTGATAAAAAGAGTCCGGGCATAAAGATCAAGCGTGTTGAGTTTCATGAAATTACCAAAGACGCCATACTCCACGCGGTTAAAAACCCGCGCGACATTGCGCTGGATCTGGTAAATGCCCAACAGGCAAGGTCAATTCTCGATTATCTGGTCGGCTTTAACCTTTCGCCGTTTCTCTGGAAAAAAATCCGCTATGGACTTTCTGCTGGTCGAGTCCAGTCGGTCGCGCTTCGCCTGGTATGTGAGCGAGAGAAAGAAATTTTGGCCTTTAATGAGCAGGAGTACTGGACTGTTGCTGCTCGTCTGGCTGTTGCTGCGGGTCAGGAGTTCGAGGCCGGTCTGGTGACGGTTGGCGATAATAAACTGGGCAAATTCGATATTCCGGGTGAAGGGGTCGCAAGCGCCCTGAAAGCCGCCCTTCAGTCTGGCCGTTATCAGGTGGCCAAGGTCACTAAGACAGAGAAAAAGCGCAACCCGGCACCACCTTTTACGACTTCGACTCTTCAGCAGGAAGCGTCGCGCAAGCTCGGTTTCTCCGCAAAAAAAACCATGTCGACCGCGCAGAAGCTTTATGAAGGAATTGATATCGGAGAAGAGGGAACGGTCGGTCTGATTACCTACATGCGTACTGACAGCGTCAACCTGTCAACGCTTGCCCTGAAAGATGCCCGTGACGTTATTTCAGCGGCATACGGCAAGGAGTATGCGCTTGCCAAACCGCGAATATTCAAGACTAAATCAAAAAATGCCCAGGAAGCCCATGAGGCCATCCGGCCGACCTATATCGCCAAGACTCCGCTTGAGTTGAAGCGGTACCTGACGCCTGACCTCCATAAGCTGTACGAGCTTATCTGGAAACGGACGGTCGCCTGCCAGATGGCAGAGGCTCTGCTTGACCAGACGTCGGTAGATATTACCGCAGAACTCGATATGCCGGTAACTGCCGGCCCGTTTGCAGGTTCAGGCAGGGCTGGCCTTCGTGCAGCCGGCACTGTAATCCGCTTTCCCGGTTTTATGAAGCTGTACATTGAAGGGTTAGATGATCAGGATGAGGAGAATGAGGGGCTACTGCCGCCAATGACGGAAGGGGCTGCGCTGAAACTTCACGAAATTCTCCCGGAGCAGCACTTCACTCAGCCACCTCCCCGCTATACCGAAGCGACGCTGGTTAAAACGCTGGAGGAGTATGGAATCGGTCGGCCATCAACCTTTGCCTCAATCATGAACACGCTGGTGGAGAGAAAATATGCCCGCCTCGAAAAGAAGCGCTTCTTTCCTGAGGACGTCGGTATGGTTGTCAGTGATCTGCTGACGGCTCATTTCCAGAAATATGTTGACTATAACTTTACCGCCGGCCTCGAAGAGGAACTGGATCAGGTTTCCAGAGGCGAAAAGGAGTGGAAGCCGTTACTTAAGGAGTTCTGGGAGCCGTTTATTGCCCTGCTGAAATTGAAAGAAGGGGAAGTCAGCAAGGCTGATCTGACAACGGAAGCGACTGATGAGCTCTGCCCGGATTGCGGTAAATCGCTCGTTGTAAAACTCGGCAAACGGGGCAAATTCATCGCCTGTTCCGGTTTTCAGGAAGGGTGCAAATACACTCGAAACGTCGCTGCTGATGGCGGAGAGGTCGCCGAACCGGTGATCTCGGAAGAAAAATGCGACAAGTGCGGGCTGCCGATGCTGATAAAGGATGGCCGCTTCGGTAAATATCTCGCCTGCTCCGGTTATCCGGCCTGCAAGAACATTCAGCCGCTGGTTAAGCCACTTAACACCGGCGTGGTATGTCCGGAGTGCAATGCGGGGCAGCTTATTGAGAAAAAGTCGCGCTTCGGCAAACTCTTCTACTCCTGCAACCAGTATCCCAAGTGTAAATTTGCCCTATGGGATCTGCCGGTTGAAAGCCCATGCCCGAAATGCGGCTTCCCGCTACTGGTCAAGAAGGTTTATAAGCGCAAGGGCGAATTTTTGAAGTGCCCCAAAGAGGGTTGTGATTACAACAGCAGTGAGTGACGTCTATATTCAGGATACTTCAGCGGTCATTGCCATGTAAGGGCAAAAGCCCGTAATATTCCGGTTTGTGCATCGCGGTAATACACCACTTTGACATTATCCGCCATAAGCCCCCTCTGAATCTTGTAGCCATCTTTTTTTTCCGTGGTATAGATGCCGAAGGATGGATTTTTTACCAACTGGCTAAAGGCCCGTTTCAAAAACTGGTCTGAAAGTCCATTTACTCCTTGATCAAACACTTGGATGCTCTTGATTTTCTGAGCCTCCTTCTGTACTTTGAACTCGGTGTCGGTTCCATGATAGAGTTCCCAGCCAGGATGAGCCGCACTGTAATTTTTGTCGAGTCCGTAAGCCGGGATAAACCTGGGAAGTGCGGTCAGTTCCGGTGCGATCGATGTAACGACCGGAGGAGACGGCGGTGTGGCTTTTTTCCCGGCAAGTGCATCCAGCACGTTTTTGTCGATCACTCTGTCCTGCTCGCTGACCGCTGTCGGTGACACACCCTTGACAGCAGGCTCTATTGCGGAACCAGATTCCTTAGCTGAAACAGGCGCGCCTGTTCCAACAGGAGCAACCTCTGCGGTTGTTTTTGCAGCAGCCACCGGCTCAGTTTTAAGAACAGTCTCAGTCTGCTTGGAAGGCGATTTCTGCTGAAAATAGGTAATGGCAACAATAACAATAATGACAGGTATCAGCCAGAGCAGGAACTTACCCTTTTTTGCCGGGGGTGGTGAATAGACCCTTGCGTCGTTCCAACCTGAATTCTTGACCGGCGTCGCACGTTCGATCGATTCCAGTTCGGGAGCGCCTCTAACGGCGCTATCAAATGAGGTACTGAACTCGGGAGTGATCTTTGATCGTTGCCGGGGTGCGTAGGTGAGACCCTGCTCCTCAATAGAAGCATCCGTTCCGGTCGAAGCGGAAGCCGACAACAGTCGCGGCCTGCCGTCAGTTGAGACACTCACATCCTCTGAGTAGGCATCTTCGCCCACTTTTGGTTTACTTGAGAGCACTTCAAGAAGTTCTCTCAGTTCTGTGAGCAGCTGATCATCGTCGTCTGAAGTATTGAGCCAGCCATGATACAGTTTCAAAATTGCGTCATTCGTCTGTCCTGGCGAAGCCAGAAGAACAAAGCGCGCCCGCTTGCGCCCCAACTGCTTTTTCAGATGCATCAGCAATATATCAGCG
Organism: uncultured Geobacter sp.; assembly: GCA_964418315.1. GTDB lineage: Bacteria > Desulfobacterota > Desulfuromonadia > Geobacterales > Pseudopelobacteraceae > JACRCG01. The sequence continues at coordinate 3,768 of CAYQMO010000061.1, forward strand.
GAGAGACCCGAAAGATGAGTCTGAACAAAAACCACATCCGGCTTTTCAATAGCAATCTCTTCACCACCTTTTTCAAGGTCATTAACAATTCGGAGACAAAAATTGCTGTCTTCCGCCAGTCGGCCAAAAATAGTTTGCAGACGTGCCACATCAGTGATTAAGAGCAGATTGTTCACAGACCCCTCCCCAATGGAAATGGCGTCATTGTACAGGATGGAACTGCGTTAATCAACAGATTATGCTGTCACGCACACTGGCATGTTACCTATGCCTCTGCTTTTAGTTTGACAAAACAGTGTCGCAATAATTATTATTCACAACTCAGATTTTTGATGCGAACCAGGGAGGGGAATTATGGGCGAAACATACAAATTAGCAGTTCTTGCGGGTGATGGCATCGGTCCTGAAGTAATGGCCGAAGCACTTAAAGTTCTTGATGCAATCGAGAAAAAATGTGCTGTCACCTTTGCGAGAACCAGCGCCAATGTCGGTGGTGCCGGTATTGACAATGAGGGCAAAGCGCTGCCACAGAGTACCATTGACATCTGCACGGCATCTGATGCCATTCTGTTCGGCTCCGTAGGTGGTCCTAAATGGGAGAGCCTCCCGCCGGACGAACAGCCGGAACGTGGCGCACTGCTGCCGCTGCGCAAGATATTCGGCCTGTATGCAAACCTGCGTCCGGCTATCATTTTTCCTTCTCTAACCGGTGCTTCGTCGCTGAAGGAAGAGGTTATCGGTGGCGGCTTTAACATTCTGGTCATCCGGGAGCTTACCGGCGGGATCTATTTCTCCCAGCCAAAAGGTATTGAAGGGGTCGGACGCGATCGGATCGGGATCGATACACTACGCTACTCAGTGCCGGAGATTGAACGTATCGCTCACGTCGCGTTTCAGGCTGCCCGCAAGCGTAACAAAAAAGTCTGCTCCATCGACAAGGCCAATGTACTCTCCTCGTCAGTCCTCTGGCGTGAAATTGTTATCGGCATTGCCAAAGAGTACCCGGATGTTGAGCTGTCCCATATGTACGTTGATAACGCCGCCATGCAACTGGTAAAATGGCCGAAACAGTTTGATGTTATCCTGGCTGAGAACATGTTTGGCGATATACTCTCCGATGAAGCCGCCATGCTGACCGGTTCACTCGGCATGCTACCATCGGCATCGCTGGCTGAAGGGACTTTCGGTATGTACGAGCCATCGGGCGGTTCGGCTCCTGATATCGCAGGCAAAGGTATCGCCAATCCGATCGCCCAGATTCTCTCGACTGCGATGATGTTGAAATTTTCTTTCGGTATGCTGGATGCTGCTGATGCTATTGACAAAGCAGTGGAGAAGGTTCTTGACCAGGGTTACCGCACCGCCGATATCTACCAGAAGTTGGCTGGCGAGAAACTGGTGAACACGCAGGAGATGGGTGCTGCGATAATTGCGAATCTGTAAATAAAATTTAACGCGAAAGGAAAAACTATGAAAGTTGGAATAGTCGGATGGCGTGGTATGGTTGGTTCGGTTCTCATGCAGCGGATGCAGGAAGAGAACGATTTTGCTCTCGGCTTTGAGCCGGTATTTTTCTCGACTTCGCAGGCGGGACTGCCTGCCCCTATGAATGCGGGGGCTCTGAAAAATGCCGACGACATTGCCGAGTTGAAGAAGCTGGATGTAATTCTCACCTGTCAGGGGGGCGATTACACAAAGGCGGTTCACCCGGAACTGCGCAAGCAGGGGTGGAACGGCTTCTGGATCGATGCAGCGTCTACACTTCGGATGGAGAGTAACGCCGTAATTATTCTCGATCCGGTCAACCGTGGCGTCATCGACGCCGCGCTTGCAAAAGGGGAGAAGGATTTTATCGGCGGCAACTGCACCGTAAGCCTGATGCTGATGGCACTCGGTGGGCTGTTCCGTTCCGGTGCGGTTGAGTGGATCAGCTCTATGACCTACCAGGCGGCAAGCGGCGCAGGTGCTCCCAATATGCGTGAACTGCTGTCGCAGATGGGGACACTGAATGGCGTAGTTGCTGAAGAGCTGAAAAACCCCGGTTCTGCAATTCTGGAGATCGATAAAAAAGTAACCGCCGCTCTGCGCGACGGTTCCATGCCGACCAAAGAGTTCGGTTTCCCGCTCGCCGGAAACCTGCTCCCATGGATCGACCGTGAGGTTGAAGATGGTCAGAGCCGTGAAGAGTGGAAAGGTTTTGCCGAGACCAACAAGATTCTGGGGACTACGACTCCGATTCCGGTCGACGGCATCTGTGTGCGGGTTGGTGCCATGCGCTGTCACAGCCAGGCTCTGACGATAAAGCTGAACAAGGATCTGCCGATTACCGAGATCGAGAATCTTATCAAGAGTGACAATCAATGGGTCAAACTAATCCCCAACACTAAGGCTGATTCTCTGGCAGGTCTCACTCCCGCTGCCGTTTCCGGCACATTGACTGTGCCGATCGGCCGTCTGCGTAAGATGAAGATGGGGTCACAGTACGTCTCCGCCTTTACCTGCGGTGATCAGCTCCTCTGGGGCGCAGCGGAACCACTCCGACGGATGCTGCGTATTCTGCTGGAAAAATAGATGTGAATCTCAAAATTTGCATATCTTGAGTGAGCGCCCCTCCTGGGGCGCTTTCTGTATGAGGAAATTTAATATAATTCAGAGAGGAGATTTCAAAATGGCTGTAAAAAAATTCAAAACTCCGACTAAAGCTCCTGAATCAAAAGCCCCGGAACCAAAAGAGACAGGAACTTTACGCCCCGTAGATTTCAGGCTTGTCAAGAAACCTGGAGGAGAATATGTGTTGTACGGCTATGTTTTACAAAGTGAAGCGTGGGTAGAGTTGCCCACAACTATTTTGTAAGATGAGCGTTCAGCAGCCAGAGCTGCCGTCACTCAGATGGTAACGCCGGTGACGGCGCAACATGAAAAGCCGGAACTCCTTGCCCCCGCCGGATCACTCGAATCCTTCTTCGCCGCCCTCGAAAAAGGAGCTGATGCAGTATATGCCGGGCTACAGGATTTTTCTGCACGCGCTCGGGCAAAAAACTTCACGCTGACCCAGATGGAACGGATGCTGGCGTATGCTCATGGCCAGAGTCGGAAGATTTATGTCACTCTGAATACGCTGGTGAAGGAGAAGGAACTGCCACAGCTCGTTGATACGTTGAACGCTCTGGCTGGGATGCGGGTGGATGGCGTGATTTTGCAGGATCTGGCGGTGGCACGTCTGATCCGCAATCATTTCCCCTCCATCCCGCTGCATGCGTCAACCCAGATGACGATGCACAATACGCCGGGCGTCAAGATGCTGGAAGAACTAGGTTTCCAGCGGGCGGTACTGGCGCGTGAACTTGCGATCGATGAAGTTGCGGCAATAGCCGCTTCGTCGCCGGTAGAGATTGAATGCTTCGTCCATGGGGCACTCTGCTTTTCCATATCGGGACAATGTTTTTTCTCGTCACTCTTAGGAGGTCACAGCGGCAATCGCGGTCGTTGTGCTCAGCCATGCCGCCGCCTCTATAACCATCGCGGCAAGGAGGGGCACTACTTCTCCACAAGCGACCTCTCAGCAATAGATATGATTCCGGATCTGGTCAATGCGGGGGTAAAATCGCTCAAAATTGAAGGGCGGATGAAATCTGCCGAGTACGTAGCCTCGGTGGTCGAGGCGTACCGCAGCGTGCTTGATGCACCGGAGAAGTTGCACAAGGAAGCGTTGACCGCTGCCAAAGGGATACTGAAATATTCTTTTGGCCGTACCCCGACTAAAGGTTTTCTTGCGTCACAGCAGCCTGATGACATTGCTAACCCCTGGCAAAAGGGGGGAACCGGGCGGTTTATCGGCCAGATCAAAAGCATCAAAGGGAAGAGTCTGATCTTTGAAACAAGAGATCCCCTGCATGTCGGGGATCGCCTGCGGGCACAGCCGAAAAGCGATATGTCCGGTCAGGCCTGGACTGTTCGCGAAATGGTTGTTAATCGCAAGAGATGTATGGAGGCTTCGGCAGGAACTCTGGTTGAGGTTGAAACACCATTTAGTTTCTCGGTCGGTGATTCGATCTATAAGGTCTCCTCAAGGGGGGCATACACCCTGAGTGACAATGCCTGTCTGCGCAGACTTGAGGGGGGGCAGGGGGATAAACTTCCATGCCGGCTGATCGTTTCCATGAAGGATGAACTGCTTTGTATCTCCGCTTCCGTATCAGGGTATCAGCACGAGTTCAGTTTCCCGCTCGGTGCACTTGAACCGGCGCGTAGCGGCGACATGCAAGCGGTGTTGACCGGCCAGTTTGCGAAATGCGGCGATACCCCTTTCACGCTTGAGTCACTGAGCGCCCCGAATTTCCCCGCCGTGCTGATTCCTTCGGCACTGTTCAAAGATCTACGCCGCAGTTTTTACAAGCAACTGCTCGAAGCATCTTCTGCCGTTTTCCGGGAACAGCTCGCATCTGCCCGCAAGGGAGCGTTGAAGGAGTTGGAACTTGTCCGCACGTCAGCAGGACGACATGCGACACGTGAGACGTTAACCGTTGTTATTGATGAACCGAAAGAGTGGCGCGTTCCGCTTCAGAACGGTGCTGACACGACGCTGCTGCCGCTCTCAAAAGCGGCTGTTCATCAGCTTGCCTCGGTAGTACCACGTATGCGCGGCTCGGAAGAAAGTATCATCTGGCAAATCCCGTTCATTCTCTTTGATCGAGATGTGCCACTCTATCGCGACACCATTCGCAGCTTGCATGGTGCCGGTTTCCGCCGTTTCGAAGTAGCCAATCTGTCTCATTTCGAGCTGTTGCGCGGACTTGAAGATATCCATATATCGACCTGGCACCGCTGTTTTTCTCTCAACAGCCAGGCACTGGCGGCATGGAAGGAGCTTGGTGCCAGAACAGCAACACTCTATCTGGAGGATGACAGCACCAACATCGCCGACCTGCTGCAAGCCGGAGTAGAGATAGAAAGACGGGTAATGGTCTATTCACCGCTGCCGGTAATGACGACTAAAATTCGCATCAAAGATGTACATGCCAATACCCCGCTCCGCTCCGACCGTGGTGAGACATACCGGGTCACCAGCCACGACGGCCTGCAGACGATCAGTTCTTCTCTCCCCTTTTCACTGACGTCGCGGCGCACTGAATTGCTGCATAAGGGGTGCTGTTCGTTTGTTATCGACTTGAGCGAAGAGCCTCGAGATCGGTGGCTGGGAATTATCGCCGCTTTCAAATCTGGCCGTGAGCTTGCCGGCACAACGGAATTCAATTATGCCACTGAACTTATTTGAATGAAAATTTATCTGTTCACCATATTACAGGTTCTGCTGCTGGTCTGCTCCGCAAACGCAGGAAGAGTCGTAGAAGGGCTTGTTAAGGCCGTTTACGATGGTGATACGATACTGCTTACCACCCGTGAAGATAGCCGCCTAAAGGTTCGCCTATACGGCATCGATGCACCAGAGACGAAGAAACCTGGCAAGCCGGGACAACCTCACGGCGATGTTTCAAAGCGAATGCTTATGTACAAGATCATGGGGCGACGGGTATCTGCAGATATTATTGACGTTGATCAGTATAAGCGGGTAGTGGCGGTAATCCGCTATAAAGGCAATGACATCAATCGTGAAATGATTATGGAGGGGCTGGCCTGGGCTTACCGCCAGTATCTTCACGCCCCTTATGAGTCTGAATACATACGCTACGAAGCCGGCGCCAGATCCCGACGTGCCGGGTTGTGGAAAAAATCAAACCCGCAACCTCCATGGGAATTCAGGCAGAAAAAGCGTTGACTAAAAAACAGTTTCAGGCAAAACTTTTTTTACAGGGATAAAAGGGATAAAGGCGGATAAAGGCAAAAGCAAAAAGATTTTTTGTTTAAACCATATTTTTTAACATCTTGGTTCCGGCTCGTCCGGGTTGGGATAAAAGCAAAATTTGATAGGAGGTAATTATGAATTTTTTCGACAATGTAACTCCTGACTGGCTGGAAAGCCAGTACCAGCGCTGGCTTGACGCACCGGATCAGTTGGACGTCACTTGGCAGGCTTTTTTCAGCGGATTTTCTCTGGCTGAAGGGGGAAACCGCCCACCAGGTCCGGTTCCGGGGCGGCAATCGTGTGTTGACTGTTCCAAAAAACAGTCCGGAGTGGCGTCGCTCATCGGTCGCTACCGCGACATCGGCCATCTGCTCGCCTGCACCGATCCTCTGAAACCTTGTGCACTTTCTCATCCACTGCTGGATCTCAACAATTTTGAACTGGATGAAAGTGATCTTGATACCGTTTACATAAACCCCGGTTTTCATCTGCAGCGTGCTACGTTGCGCGAGATCGTCGCAAGCCTTCGCGAGACTTACTGCCGCTCTATCGGCGTAGAATTCATGCATATCCAGGAACCTGCGGAACGGCAGTGGTTCATGGACCGGCTGGAGCCGACCTGTAACAGGCACCCCTTCACCATGGACGACAGGAAGACGATTCTCAGGCAGTTGATCGATGCCGCGCTCTTTGAAGCATTTCTACATCGGCGCTTTGTCGGCCAGAAACGTTTCTCACTTGAAGGTGGCGAAGCGCTTATCGTCTTTCTTGAACAGGTTGTCCAGAATGCCGCTGTTTCCGGGCTTAAAGAGCTTATTCTCGGTATGTCCCATCGAGGGAGGCTAAATGTACTGGCCAATATTGTCGGCAAGCCGTTACCCACAATATTTTCCGAGTTTGCGGACAATAGCGAGTCTGGTTTTGTCGGGGAGGGAGATGTCAAATATCACAAAGGGTTCGGTAATGACCGTATTCTTCCTGACGGCTCAAGGATGCATCTTACCATGGCATTCAACCCGAGCCATCTGGAAGCGGTTGATCCGGTTGTTGAGGGCAAATGCCGTGCTCGTCAGGATCTCCGCGGGCCTGAAGGTAAAAAACAGCTGCTGCCTCTGCTGGTGCATGGAGATGCCGCGTTCGCCGGTCAGGGTATGGTGCCAGAAACCCTCAATCTTTCGCAACTGGAGGGCTATAGAACAGGCGGAACCATCCACGTTGTCCTGAATAACCAGATCGGCTTTACGACACTTCCGGCAGATGCCCGCTCCACCCATTACGCCACTGATGTGGCAAAAATGCTTATGGTGCCGGTATTTCACATTCATGGCGAAGACCCCGAGGCAGTTGCCCATGTTGCCAGAGTTGCCCTTGACTACCGGCAAACCTTTGGCCGTGATGTGGTGGTTGAGATAAACTGCTACCGTCGCCATGGGCACAACGAAGGGGACGAACCTGCTTTTACCCAGCCGCAGATGTACGATTGGATCAAACAGCACCCCCCCGTACACAAGCTGTATGCTGAACGGCTCCGTGCCGACGGTCTGGCGGCCGAAATTCCCGATCTCATGGAAAAAGAGGCGAACGACATACTGCAGACAGCGCTTGAATCACCGGCGGAAACGGTGGGGCTGGGCTTTAAATCAGAGTGGCAGGGGATTGAGCGGGAATACACGCCGGTAACGATTGCAACCAACGTCGGGCAGGAACAGCTCGTCAAGCTGTCAGAGCAACTGACCACACTGCCGCCCGGTTTCACCCCGCACCCCAAGATTGCCACTCTCATTCAGAAGCGTCTTCAGGCCGTCACAAGCGGCACCGGTATTGACTGGGGTAACGCCGAGACCCTTGCCTACGCTACTCTGCTGACGGAAGGAATCGGCATCCGTTTATCCGGTCAGGACTGTCGGCGCGGCACCTTCAATCATCGCCATGCGGTACTTCATGATATTCAGACCGGTGCGACTCATACCCCCTTACTCGCCTTACCGGAAGCTTCGGCGCGGTTTTCCGTGTACGACAGTCTGCTTTCGGAAAATGCGGTGCTTGGTTTTGAATATGGCTACGCTGCGTCATCACCAAAACCGCTGGTTCTGTGGGAGGCGCAGTTCGGAGATTTTGCCAATGGGGCTCAGGTAATCATTGACCAGTTCATTGCTGGTGGCGAGACCAAATGGGATCGCTCGTGCGGTCTGGTTATGCTGCTGCCGCATGGTTATGAGGGGCAGGGAGCCGAGCATTCAAGCGCCAGAATAGAGCGCTACCTTCAGCTCTGTGCCGAGCAGAACCTGCTGGTGGTCAACCCCACTACCCCAGCTCAGCTTTTTCATCTACTGCGCCGTCAGGTACACCTTCCTTTCCGTAAACCGCTGATCGTATTCACTCCGAAAAGTTTTCTGCGTCACCCCAAATGTGTATCAGATCTGAGCGATCTCAGCCAAGGATCGTTCCGTGAAATCATGACGGAAGAGACCGCCGGTGATGCAATTACAACCGTCCTGTTATGCAGCGGCAAGGTCTATTACGACCTGCGTGAACAGCGGGAGCAGGAACAGCGTGAGGATGTCGCTATCATCCGGGTGGAGCAGCTCTATCCTTTGAGAGAAGACCTGTTGAGTGCCGCACTGTCCCGGTACAGCAACATGAAAACCTGCCGGTGGGTTCAGGAGGAGCCTGCCAATATGGGCGCCTGGAGTTTTTTAAGAGATGATCTGGAGAGATTGTGCGGCAGAGAGTTGAGCTACATCGGGCGACCACCTGCCGCTGCTCCGGCAACCGGATCGCACCGGATGCACAAGATTGAGCAGGATAGCCTGCTTGCAGAGGCGTTCAAGGCTTAGCGTACTGTTTTTTTAGACCCTAAAGGTTTTGAAAACCTTTAGGGTCTGTCCCGCAATAAGTGTCATCTTGATTGCAACTGCGAATAAGTGTGGTGAATGCCGAAAAAAATAGTTTCCATGACAGAGCCGTTTGTGATAAACATCTGGAAACTAATTACAACAGGAGGAAGAAGAATTATGAAGAAATATGTATGTACGGTCTGCGGTTATGTTCACGAAGGAGATGCACCACCTGCTGAGTGTCCTCAGTGCAAGGCACCGGCGGATAAGTTTGTACTCAAGGATGAAAGTCCTCTCGCTTGGGCTGATGAGCACAAAATCGGCGTGGCTCAGGGTGTCGATCCTGAGATTGTTGCTGGTCTCCAGAGAAACTTTGCGGGTGAATGCACCGAAGTCGGCATGTACCTTGCGATGAGCCGTCAGGCCGACCGTGAAGGCTTCCCTGAAATAGCTGAAGCATACAAGCGGATCGCCTTCGAGGAAGCTGAGCATGCCGCCAAATTCGCCGAGTTGCTTGGCGAAGTGCTCAAAGCTGACACCAAGACCAACCTGACTATGCGTGTAGAAGCTGAAAACGGAGCCTGCAAGGGCAAAAAAGATCTGGCAACAAAAGCCAAACAATTGAACTACGACGCCATCCATGACACGGTTCATGAAATGTGCAAGGATGAAGCCCGCCACGGACAAGCCTTCGCCGGCCTGCTGAAACGCTACTTCTGAAATGTTCCATCGCTGTCCGGCAGTTGATTAGTATAGCGTATGGAAGCACCCACCGACAAACAGACAAGCCGACCCTCGTAGTGAGGGTCGGTTTGTCTGTTTCTGTTATGGAATCTCGTTCACCGCCAATGTTATTTTATCTTTTCAGATAAACCAGATAAAACGACCCGCCGGGAAATACCGAAGGGCCGTTTTATCAACTTGAAAAATCTTCTGATACTACTTGTATTCCGGCATCTCGTCAAACTGCAGGTATCTGTAAATCTTCTCCTTGTTCGGCTCTATCTTCTCTTTGTAAATTTTAAAGAATTCATCCGTTTTCGGCAGTCTGCCCAACAATGCAGTAACCGCACCCAGTTCAGCGGAACCGAGATAGACCTTTGCGCCGTTGCCCATACGGTCATCAAAGTTACGGGTGGAAGTAGAGTACACATTAACCCCGTCAGGTACGCGAACCTGATTGCCCATGCAGAGCGAGCAACCGGCCATTTCAATGCGGACGCCAAAGGCACTGTAGACGGAGAAGTATGCTTCATCTTTGAGTTGCTGCTGATCCATACGGGTCGGCGGACATATCCAGGTACGGACATTCGGATTGAAAGGCTGACCGCGCCAGATCTCGGCAGCAGCGCGGAAGTGACCGATGTTGGTCATGCAGGATCCGAGGAAAACATCCTGAATATCAGCCCCGGCTACTTCTGAGAGAAGTTTGACATCATCCGGATCATTCGGGCAGGCGAGAATCGGCTCTTTTATATCAGCCAGGTCGATTTCAATAACTGCGGCATACTGAGCGCTTTTATCAGCCTTCATAAGGGTCGGATTCTTCAGCCATTTCTGAATATCTTTAATACGATTTTTCAGTGTGTTGGCATCCGAATAGCCATCGGCAATCAGCTTTTTCATCAGAGCCACGTTTGATTTGAGATACTTGGCAACGGAAGCCTCGGAAAGCTGGATACAACCGGCTGCGGCAGAACGCTCGGCAGCGGCATCGGTCAATTCAAACGCCTGCTCAACGGTCAGATCCGGGAGACCCTCCATTTCGAGGATACGGCCATTAAAGATGTTAACCTTGTTTTTCTTTGGCACCGTAAGCAGACCCTGCTTGATTGCCCATAAAGGGATGGCATTAACGGCATCGCGCAGGGTTATACCTGCGTTCAACGTTCCCTTGAAGCGCACCAGAACGGATTCAGGCATATCCAGCGGCATGAAACCCATAGCACCGGCAAACGCAACCAGCCCGGAACCGGCCGGGAAGGATATGCCGATCGGGAAACGGGTGTGTGAGTCACCGCCGGTGCCGACGGTGTCAGGCAACAGGAAGCGGTTCAACCAGGAGTGAATTACGCCGTCGCCGGGACGGAGCGCCACGCCGCCACGCTCTGCGGTAAAACCGGGGAGAGCCTTGTGCATCTTGACATCGGCAGGTTTCGGATACGCAGCGGTATGACAGAACGACTGCATATATAATGGAGCCTGGAATTTGAGGCAGGCCAATTCTTTCAACTCATCAGCGGTCATTGGACCTGTTGTATCCTGTGATCCAACCGTAGTCATCTTCGGCTCGCATGCAGTTCCCGGCAGAATACCGGTAACGCCGCAAGCTTGACCAACCATTTTCTGAGCCAGAGAGAACCCCTGTTTGGCTTTCGGTTTCGGATTGACCGGCAGAGTAAACACAGTAGTCGGCTTGAGCCCCAATACTTTACGTGCCTTGTCGGTTACGGCTCTACCGATGATCAGGGGGATGCGACCACCGGCGCGGAACTCGTCCGGGACGGTATTAGGAGAGATAGTAAGCGTGGAGAGAACCTTCTTCCCCTTCTCGTCAGTAATGACACCCTTTTTGGTATCGATCACGATAACATCTCCGGTATTCATCCCGGATACGTCGGCCTTGAGCGGAAGAGCGCCGGAGTCCTGGGCGGTGTTGAAGAAGATCGGGGCAATGACGCCGCCGATGATGACACCGGCTGTTTTCTTGTTCGGTACGCAGGGAATATCATCTCCGATTGCCCATAATACGCTGTTGCAAGCTGATTTGCGGGAAGAGCCGGTACCGACTACATCGCCGACAAAGGCAACCTGAAAACCATCTTTGCGGAATTGTGCGATAGTGGCAAGGCCGTCTTTGAAACGGGTTTTCCCCATGGCCAGTGAATGCAGCGGGATGTCGGGACGACTCCAGGCATCACCGGCAGGGGAGAAATCATCAGTATTGATTTCGCCTTCAACTTTATAGACCTTGACTTTGATACTCTCAGGCACCCCTTTACGATGAGTGAACCAGTCGGCATCAGCCCACGACTGTAAAACCTTCGCAGCAGCTCCGTTTTTACCGGTAGTTGCAAGCTTGGCGACTTCGTCAAAAGCATCATAGACAAGGGTGATTCCGGAGAGCGAACAGGCGGCTTCGTCAGCCAAATTTTTATCCTTGAGCGCTGCAACCAGAGGAGCCACGTTGTAGCCGCCGATCATGGTGCCGAGCATACGGATGGCATCTACCGGAGTAACGAGCGGAGACTTGATTTTGCCGGAAACGACACCGGCCAGGAATTCTGCCTTCACTTTGGCGGACGGATCAACACCGGGTGAAACGCGATCCTTGATAAGTCCAAGCAGAAACTGCTCTTTTCCTTTTGGTGGCTTTACCAGCAGTTTACAGAGATCTGCGGTCTGTTCAGGTGTCAGCGGGAGCGCTGGAATACCTTGTGCCCCCCTCTCTTTTTCATGTGCAAGATACGCTTCAATCATTAAACGTTCCTCCTTCTGTGGGATATGTTACGGCAGATAAGATATCTATTTAACGTGGATAAAAACAGGATACTGTATACACGTTTCAGAAAAGCCTTGTCAAATCATAATCAATGAATAATGTCGGTTATGGATGTCATTTTTCACACTGAACGTCACAACTACTTCAGTTTTACATATTTAATAAATCTCTCATGCAGACTCGCCGACGCTGCATAATCGGGATATTTTCTCAATTCTGTGCGAAGCCGGGCAATACGCTCGGAAAGAGGCGGATGCGTCGAAAACCACGACCCCTTCTTATCCTTGCTCGATGCCTCCAGTTTCTGAAGTTTTTCCAAAACTCTGATAAGTGCCGAAGGATCATATCCGGTACGATAGGTAGTCTCCATAGCGGCAAGATCGGCCTCGAACTCCATCTCCTTGTCTAATCCCTTGTCAAACAAAACGGTCTGCATGTCACCGATAGCCGAGGCGAACTTTTTCCCTTTGTCACCTCGCACGCTTGCAGCAGTTATCGTTCCAACCCCCTCGAAAAATTGCGCTCTTTGAGCACTCCTCAGCGCATGTTTTGCTGCAACGTGCCCGACTTCATGGGCCAGAACTGCCGCCAGTTCGGCTTCATCATTCAATATCGATACCAGGGCACGACTGATGAATATGACACCTCCCGGAACGGCAAAGGCATTTTGCACAGTGCTGTCAAGAACGGCGAACTGATACGGAATCGTTGCGCGCTTGCTGTTTCCGGCAACCGCATTTCCAACCAGATTCACATACCGCTGCAACGGTTCGTTTTTTTCCGGAACGCCAAATTTTTGTATCCCTTCCAGAGCCAGGCTTTCACCAATAGTGCGCTCGGTTTTATAGTCAATTTCTTTTGAGCTCGACAAGACCTGGGTCGCGCCGGAAAGTAGTTTACCCTCTTTTGAATCCGGGTTTGAAAGATTCTGTAGTTTATCAAGGAAACTCGCGGAGGCGGAATCTGCCGTCATAATTAAGGTTATCAATGTCAGGAGCGGGAGGTATCTCATTTTTTACCCCCTTGAACCTGAGCATATTCGCCTATCTTACCATCCTGCAAAAACACCTTCAGCTCCTTCGGACTGACTTTTCGCAGCAGTACGGCATCGAGTGATTTTTTTACCAGTTCCGGAGTGCCGCGATTTTTTGCGTACTGCGTCGTCTCAGGCGAAAGACCACGGATACTGCGGGCACTGTCAGCTTTGGCGGTATTTATCTGACTCTTTTGCATACTTTCGCCAAAGAGTCCCCCGTCTCCTGAAACCTCCCCGACCGGAGGCGTTTCAGAAACGCGACCTGCGTAGACCCACCCCTCTTTTCCTGCCGCAGTTCTGACTTTCAGCCAGCGGCCTCCAGACTCCATAACGGTGACTTCTGTGCCGACATCTACATCGACAACATTATCTGATGTCGCTGACGCTTCAGATTTAAGCGTTGTTCCTTCACTGGACACCCAGCGTTGTGCTTCGGCCATGGCAACTGTAGCAACCAGTAACAGTGCCAATCCCGCGACTATACTACGGGTAATTCTCATCTTGTACCTCCTTGCACAAAAAATGCTTTATTTGACATTCTTTATAGCATCAACAGCAGTACCACTTAAAGTTCTTTCTAAAAAAACTATTTCTATAAATAGTCTCCATGACGACAAAATACCGCTATTATCAATTTCGTCCTGTAGGGACAGCATTACGATTCAGTTCCAGGATGTCTCATCCCACCGAATTATCCAAGCAAGGGATTTTGTGCGGTGAAATGATCTTGAGCGTTTTGCCTTATGCCTTCCTCAGTGTGAACGAAAAAACTGACCCTTTTCCTGTCTCGCTGTTAACTGATACAGTGCCTCCGTGAAGCTGAACGATATGTTTTACAATGGCAAGACCAAGTCCCGTCCCACCCTGTTCGCGGGTTCTGGCCTCGTCCACCCGGTAAAAGCGTTCAAAGATGCGTGGCTGATCTTTAAAAGGAATGCCGATACCGGTGTCTGCCACCGATACTCTGATGAATTCTCCTGAAACTTCGGTAAACAGGCGAACAGTGCCGCCATCTGGGGTGTATTTGACGGCGTTCTCCAATAAATTAACAACAACCTGCTCGAGGCGCCCATGATCAGCTTTAACTCGCGGCAACGCTCCACTAACTGTTTCATCGATTATTGCAATATTTTTCTGAGCGGCACGTTCCTGAAGCAGCACACAGGCTTTGGCAATCGTTCCTGAAACATCTATCGGATTGAGTTCCAGACGCGCTTCTTTTGATTCGAGGCTTGAAAGCGTGAGAATATCGTTTACCAGATTGGTCAGGCGATCCGAATGACTGGATATGATTTCAACAAAACGGACGGCACGGA
>CAYQMO010000062.1:0-17861 GCA_964418315.1 uncultured Geobacter sp.
GCCTTATCGTGAACCCCAACATTCCGGCTGGCATCATTACATCCGTTGGGGTTCGTGCCTCACCCCAACCTACAATAACTCAATTATTAACCAACATGAGATGTACGATGATACTTGCGGCAAACTGGCGAAGTTCGCTATTTAAGAAACACACCGCTAAGACAACGGTGACCGTGAGCCAACGTTGGATAATCACGACACATATCGGGCTTGGTTTCGTTGATACGGCACAGCCCCTTGCGATCAGGAGTCCACACGATAAAAGGACAGGGATCTTCCGGTTGCTTTGTCTCGGGATCGACCCATATCCAGCCGAGACGGTTTACCCGGCAGAGAAGATCATCGCGCCCCTCTTTTTGCCAGCGTTTTAAATCCAGCTCCGTTGCTCTCAGATGCCCGCCAAAGAACTCACAACAGCGACCACAACATGCACACGAACAGTTTCTGACATCAACAGGCTCAAACCAAAGCTTCAGGAGTTCAAACATACTTCCTCCATAAAAACGGTATTGAACGCATAATGCGCTGATTAATTGCTCTCAGGCTGATATGTTGCAGAAAGTCGGTGAATCAGGCAGGGGGGGCTCTTGATGGTTGGGATGAAACTCTGTAGGAAATAAGAGGATGAGAATCAGGAAATTGTGGTGTGGTAGCTAATGCTTCCGTCAGTACAGCGGATGTGGATGCATCCGGTTGAATCACTGCAACAGTGCGACTGGCTGTTGTTGATATAGAATAGCTTGATACGCCATCTGGCTGGAAATTTGGAATATTGTCATTTGAAAAGGTGAGCGGAGAAAGTATAAGCAGGATAAGTATCAGTAGTTGGGACAGGTCTCTGGCAATGAAATTACCTCTCAAACAGGAACGCACCACCAGGATATGCGGCAGTTCGCTGATATGTTGTGTGGTAGTGCTCATTGTTACTTCCATTGTCTCAATAAATCATTTTGTGAAAGCGCTTGAACAAGCAATACGCGCATAGCACGGGCAAAATAGTCCATTTGTGACAATTGGGCAATTTAAAACCGCAGGACAGAATTATTTTCCGGAATCGGGTAGGAGTCGGAATTACTTCCGCCGTCCTCCCAAACCACCGTGCGTACGGTTCCTATATACGCGCCACGCGCCAAGCCTGGCGCACAAAAATAAAAGTCCCCTCCTTCAGGATAAAGGAGAGGACTTTTAATTATTCTGCCGAGTGAAACTACCAGATATTACATTTTTCTCAACTGCGGTACGATCAGCAGTACGTTTAGCGTAGAAGCGGCGCGATGATGAGAGAGACGATGCTCATCAGTTTGATGAGAATATTCATGGCTGGGCCGGAAGTATCCTTGAACGGATCGCCGATAGTATCGCCGACGACAGCAGCTTTGTGGGCTTCGCCACCTTTCTTTTCACCTGCCAGCTCACCTTTTTCGATGAATTTTTTTGCGTTATCCCACACGCCGCCAGCATTGGCCATAAAGAGCGCCATCAGAACGCCGGTCACGGTAGCTCCAGCCAGAGTGCCGCCGAGCGCTTCTTTGCCAAGGGCAAAACCGATGATCGGTGGTACGAGGATTGCGATAACAGCCGGGGCAATCATCTCCTGGAGAGACGCCTTGGTTGAAATATCAACGCAGGTCTGAGAATCCGGCTTTACGCCCGGCTTTCCTTCCAGCAGGCCCGGTATTTCCCGGAACTGGCGCCGGATCTCGTCAACCATTTTACCTGCTGCTTTACCTACTGAAGTCATGGTCATGGCGGCGATCAGGAACGGCACAAAGCCGCCGATGAAGGTACCGATAACGACCTGCGGTTTGGTCAGGTCAATGGAGGTGACATTGGCGCTCGCGGCGTAGGCGGCATAAAGAGCCAGTGCGGTCAGGGCTGCGGAACCGATGGCGAAACCCTTGCCCATAGCGGCGGTGGTATTACCGAGGGCATCAAGGCTGTCAGTAATTTTACGGACTTCAGGTCCAAGTCCCGCCATTTCGGAAATACCACCGGCATTATCGGCAATCGGACCGTAAGCATCAACGGTCATGGTGACACCGACGGTGGCCAGCATGCCGACCGCAGCCAAGGCAACGCCGTATAAACCGGCTGTCGCGTTGGAAACATAAATGGCGAGACAGATCATGACGACAGGTGCAACAACGCTCTCCATACCAACGGCAAGACCGTTGATGATGTTGGTTGCCGCGCCGGTGCGGCACGCTTCGGCGACGCGGTTAACCGGGGTGGAAGAGGTGTAATATTCGGTAATCAGGCCGATGATGATACCGGCCACGGTGCCGAGCAGAACCGACCAGAAGACCCCGGTGCTGATACCGAATGCGGACACGGCAAACCAGGCACCTACCAGGAACAGACCGGCGCCGATAAAGGTTGAATTACGCAGGGCTGCTGCCGGATCACCATTTTTCAGCATATTCATGGAGAAGATGCCGACCAGTGATGCCAGCAGGCCGACAACAGCAAGTAGTATCGGCAGGAACATCAGATTGGCCTGAGTGCCGCCGAGGGTTGCCAGGGTGCTGACGCTGGCGGTAGCGGCTATGGCAATGGTTGCAATGATCGAACCGACATACGATTCAAAAATATCGGCACCCATTCCGGCGATGTCGCCGACGTTGTCACCGACGTTGTCAGCGATAACGCCTGGATTACGTGGGTCATCCTCAGGGATACCGGCCTCGATCTTGCCGACCAGGTCGGAACCGACGTCCGCCGCCTTGGTGAAAATACCGCCGCCGACGCGGGCAAAAAGGGCGATGGAGGAAGCACCCATGGCAAAGCCATTGATATACAGCGATGTCTGAGGATCACTCCAGAAAATGAAGCAGATGCCGACGCCGATAAGGCCGAGGCTGGCAACCGCCAGTCCCATGACCGAGCCGCCGCTGTAGGAGACCATCAGCGCTGCGGCAATCCCCTTGCTGCGAGCCGCTTCAGACGTTCTGACATTGGCTTTGGTAGCAGCCTGCATGCCGAAATAGCCGGCCAGGATCGAACAGAGAGCGCCGCCCAGGAAGGCAATTGCCGTGGGCATGCCAAGTGAAGGGGTGAACGCCATCATGGCAAAAACAATGACAATAAAAATGGCGAGAACCTTGTACTCGCGCTTCAGAAAGGCCATCGCCCCCTTCTGGATCTCCTCGGCAATCTCGACCATCTTGTCGGTGCCGGCGGGTTGAGATTTGATGTAGTTGTAGATCACGAACGCGATCACTAACCCCACAATCCCCAAAATCGGTGCTGCCATCTGCAGTTGCATTGTTGTTTCCTCCCCTTCTTTAAAGTAACTCGCTTCAATAGCGGTTTTTTGATTTAGTGATTTCATTTATAGACTGCAAAAATTCTAAACCACTAGCTTTTATTAGATGCTTCATGGTATGTCAATCAAAAACCTTCATTGGTAGTGGAGATTTACGCATATGTCACAGTTCAATGTTAAAAAAATTCAGCGTACGATGCTGTTAAACCGGGTTGTTCAAGCCTTGCTGCTGACCCTGCTTATTTACATAGCGGTCAATTTTCAGATTCTCTTTGCGCAGCAGGGGAAGCCTGAACAGTTCTTCAGCAGTGTTGTGATTGCTGTGGTGGCCCAGTTTCTGTTGATATATCCGATCTATAAACTGGCCTGGCGTGATGTTGACATTGACATAGCCAGCAGCGAGGTTGATATTACGCCTGAACAAACAACTGTTCTGAGAAAAAAAAGGCTACTCGGTGAACTTTGGAAAGTATGTGGCGTTGCCTTCTTTTTGGCATTTGCTGTCATGGTACCAGATGTTAATAAGGCCCCCGGTGCCAGACTGGTACTTGCTGCAACGATTTTCTCGTTTCTGCTGACCTGTATGATGTACTTTCAATGTTTCAACTTCGTCGGCAGAAGGCGCATCAAACCAGGCTCTTGGTGATGTGGAAATTGCAGACATACCGTTTTTGTAGGGGCGAATCACATTCGCCCTGTTGGGATAACCGAAAAGAACAGCAGATCCTTCGCAATCGCTCAGGATGACAGCTCTGTCAATGAAATCCGCTCTTAGACCCGCCCTTGCCGTGATTACCTCTAACGAACAGGATTGTAACATCTCTTGATATTGATGGTCACAGACAGCACCACTATAGAAAAAATAACAGCATCTTATCGCCTCTCCAAATACAAACCGAACGATTACCTCTCCTATGTTGATTGCAGCAGCCACCTCATTTCCGCACAATAAAAACTAATAGTACCCTGTTTATGAAATATTTAGAACCATGTTTGCAACATACTGTTTTAAAATAATATATGTCAAATTATGAAATAAGCTATTGACAAAAATTTTGCAAAATAATAGAAGTGCTTTCAAATTTGATGTTTTATTCATAGTATACAGATTTGAATATGTGAATGAAATCGACAACAAAATGAGTCTTTTTATTGTCGGTGTAGTGCGGTATCGAACAAATCGGAGAACCAATTGAAAGGAGAAAGTAATGGCAGAAAAACAGTATGATTGGGCGGCGATTGCCAGGAATCCAAAATTTATTGAGCTTCACCATAAGAAGCGCACGTTCCTGTTCGGCTGGTGGATCTTCTCCACTGCATATTACTTCCTGCTCCCCATCGGAGCAGCATATGCACCAGACCTCTTCAAAATCAAAGTGCTTGGCGTCATCAACTTTGGCTATATGTTCGCTCTTTCCCAGTTTTTTGTATCCTGGGCTTTGGCGCTCTATTACGCTCATGTCGCCAATAAGGATTTTGACCGCATGACCAAAGAACTAATCACCGAACTTCATCTTTAGAAAAGGAGGATACGACATGACATTAAAGAATCTCATTATTGCCGCCAGCTTGACCCTTACCGTTGCCGCAGCCGCCTTTGCTGAAGAGCCGAAGACCGCTCCTGCCGCTCCTGCTGCCACTGCTGCCACTGCTCCAGCTACTCCGGGTGCTCCGGTTGTTGCTGCCCCCGGTGCTGCCACTCCGGCACCTGCTGCCGTCCCTGCGCCATTAGAAAAGAAAAAAGTTACCCTTAAAACCAATAAGCTCATCACTCTCTCCATGTTTGCCGTTATCATCGGCATCACCCTCGGAGTTGTTGTCTGGGCTGCAAGACAGACCAAATCTGCTGCTGACTTCTATGCAGCCGGTGGCGGCATCACAGGAACCCAGAACGGCTGGGCCATAGCCGGTGACTACATGTCGGCGGCATCTTTCCTCGGCATTTCCGGCCTGATTTCGCTGTACGGCTATGACGGGTTCATGTACTCCGTCGGCTGGTTGGTCGCCTACATCACCGTTCTCCTGATTGTAGCCGAACCGTGCCGTAACGCCGGTAAGTACACTCTGGGAGACATTCTCGCCTTCCGTACCGATCCCAAGCCGGTTCGCGCCGTAGCCGCTATCTCCACCGTAGCTGTTTCTACATTTTATCTGACCGCGCAGATGGTCGGTGCCGGTAAACTGATGTCTCTGCTGGTTGGCGTACCGTACAAAACTGCAATTATCGGCGTTGGCATCCTGATGGTAGGCTACGTTGTTTTCGGTGGTATGACCGCCACTACCTGGGTTCAGATCATCAAGGCCGGCCTGCTCATGTCGGGTGCGTTCCTGCTTTCCTTCCTGGTTATGGCCAAAGCGGGCTTTAACCCAATCAGTTTCTTTGATTCTATCGTCAACAGTCCAGACATTCAGGACCATGTTTCCAAGATGGTGCTGAAAGATGGCGTTATTCTTAACGGTGTTGATGCCGGGCAGCGCTTCCTTGAGCCTGGTCTGTTCATGAAATCACCGCTTGACCAGATCTCCCTCGGTATGGCTCTCGTACTCGGAACCGCCGGTATGCCGCACATCCTGATGCGCTTCTTCACCGTACCGACTGCCCAAGCCGCCCGTAAATCGGTTATCATCGCCATGTTCATCATCGGTGGTTTCTACGTCCTCACCACCCTGCTCGGTTTCGGAGCTGCCGTTAACCTGACACCGCAGGGGATCATTACCGTCGATCCAGGCGGTAACATGGCAACCCTGATCCTCGCGCAGACAATGCCTTACATTTTATGGCCTAACAGCCCTGAAATGGCTCAATTGCTGGGCGACGTGTTCCTGGCGTTCCTCTGCTCGGTAGCCTTCGCCACAATTCTGGCTGTTGTTTCCGGTCTGGTTCTGGCCGCTTCTGCTGCCATCGCCCACGACATTTATGTTAACGTAATTAAGGACGGACACGCCGATCAGCACGAGCAGGTTATGGCTGCCCGCATCACCTCACTGGTTGTCGGCACTGTTGGTATTTTGATCGGACTGCTGGCCGAAAACGCCAACGTTGCCCATCTGGTTGCTCTGGCATTCGCTGTTGCCTCTTCCGGTAACCTGCCGGTTGTTGTTCTTTCGCTGTTCTGGCGCAAGTTTAACACCGCCGGCGTTATCTCCGGTCTGGTAGTTGGTACGGTCGCCTCAATCGGTCTTGTTATGGTTTCTCCTAACATGACTTACCCGAAACTGGTTGCCGCAGGCGCAGCAAAAGTCGTCACCGCAATGGAGAAAAAGCAGGCTGCGCTTCCTCCTGGCGCGACTCTGAACGAGAAAGACGTCAAGGCTCTTGAAAAGGCAAAGAAAGATGTACTGGATAAAGACGGCACATCGATCATGGGTCTCAGCGAGCCGATCCTGAAGCTGAAGAACCCTGGCATCATCTCCATCCCGCTTGGCTTCCTCGCCGCAATTTTCGGAGCGCTGATGTTCCCGAGCAAGCGGTCTGAAGATATGTTCGACGAAGTCTATGTCCGCCAGAACACCGGACTTGGCATGGCTAAGGCGATCGATCACTGATAATCTGATGTAACAGTCAGTTATCGTAAAACTGGAAGGTGGAGAGAATCCGCCTCCCAGTTTTTTGTTTGACATGTAAATTGGTATAGTGGTACTTGTTTGCGCAAATAAGCGAAGGTGGCTGTTTTGCAAAATCTGTTATACAAAAATCAGACGTTTGTATATAGTGGTGTGACGCGAACACCGGACGAAACGTCCGGGAAGAATACCGTTACAACATTGCTGGAGAGTGATACATGCTGATAGTGGTCTGCATTAAACAGGTTCCGGATACGACTCAGGTTCAGATCGATCCGGTCACCAATACCCTGATTCGGGACGGTATTCCGTTTATCGTCAACCCGTATGATACTCACGCCCTTGAAGAAGCACTGCGCCTGAAGGATCGTTTCGGTTGCAAGGTTGCGGCAATTTCCATGGGGCCTCCAAATGCCGAGGGGACGCTGAAGAAAGCTCTGGCACTCGGGGTCGATTACGCGATCCTCCTCTCTGATCGAGTATTCGGAGGGGCTGACACTCTTGCAACCAGTAATGTCCTTGCCGCTGCAATAACCAAACTGCAAGCGGAGATCGATGAAGTTGCCATGGTGTTCTGCGGTAAGCAGACCATTGACGGAGACACCGCCCAGGTCGGTCCCGGCATCGCGAGTCGCCTTGACTATCAGCAGTTGACGCTGGTGGACAAAATTATCAACCTCGATTTTTCGGCCAAAAAAATCCGCGTCAGCCGCAAACTGGAAGGGCGCCACGAGATTGTCGAAGCCCCGCTGCCGGCCATGCTGACAGTTGTCCGGGAACTGAACCGGCCGCGCTACCCGAAAGTGCAGATGCGCCTTGCTGCTGCTGACGCCGTTGTCGAAGTATGGGACAATAAAACCCTGCAGCTTGATGAACAAAAAATCGGCCTGAAAGGCTCACCTACCTGGGTCTCCAAAATATTCTCTCCGGAGCGTGACAAGGGAGAAATAATTGGCGACGGCTATGCCGATCCGACCGGAACCGCAGCGTTGCTGATAGAAAAACTGATGGCGAAGGATATGCTCCCGTTATGAGTGAACTTAAACCGAAAATAAAGAAACCTCGCGGCGTCGCTCGCCTGCTCGACGGCAAGTGCATCGCCTGTGGTGCCCGTTGTCAAAGCTCCTGCCCGGTCAACTGCATAGAAATGACCGAAACCGGCGAACCGATAATTGAAGCAGCAAAATGTATCGGCTGCCTGAAATGCATCAAAATCTGTCCGGCTGTTGCACTGGAGATGTACTTCACCGCTGAAGAACTACAGATCCTCGCGGAGCTGGCCGCATCCGCCACCCCGGTCAAAGAGGAGCTTGACCCCGAAGCTGCCGATCTCGCCAAGAAGCTCGCCGAATACCGAGGCGTCTGGGTTTTTGTCGAACAGACCGAAGGTGAACCGGCCAGGGTTTCCTGGGAGCTGCTCGGCGTTGGTGCAGGGCTTGCGGCCACGCTGGGCGTTGAACTCTGTGCCCTCGTCATTGGTGAAAATGTTGAACACCTCTGCCACGAAGCCTTTGCCTACGGCGCAACTAAAGCCTATTTGATTGACGCCCCGGTCTATTACCATTACCGGACCGAACCGTATGTTGAAGCCTGCTGCCACCTGATCGAAACGTATAAGCCGGAAGTAATCCTCATGGGTGCCACCGGCATGGGGCGAGACCTGGCCGGAGCGATTGCCACACGGGTCAGCACCGGTCTGACCGCCGACTGCACCGGCCTCAGTATCGACGACAAACGCAATCTGATGCAGACCCGCCCCGCTTTTGGTGGCAACATCATGGCAACGATCATGTGCGACAAATATCGCCCCCAGATGTCCACGGTGCGCCCCAACGTCATGCCGATGACGGAACGGCGGGAAGGCGCCGTTGGTACGATTATCCGTGATCCGTTTACCGTAGCAGAGAAGAGCGTGCTGACCAAAGTCATCGAAATCATCCGTGACGGCCATGGCAAGAGTGCCGAAGATATCACCGGCGCCGAGTTTATCGTTTCTGGCGGACGCGGTCTGATGGGGCCGGAAAACTTCGCCATGTTGCAGGAACTGGCTGACGAACTGGGAGGTGTTGTCGGTGCTTCACGCAGCGCAGTTGATGCCGGATGGATGCCGGGTGACCGCCAGGTCGGCCAGACCGGCAAAACGGTACGCCCAAAAATCTACATCGCCTGTGGCATATCGGGAGCCATTCAGCATCTGGTCGGCATGCAGGACGCAGATGTGGTCATTGCCATCAACCGTGACAGCAGCGCGCCGATCTTTGATGTTGCCACCTACGGCATAGTCGGTGACCTGTTCCAGGTTGTCCCGGCGATTACATCTAAAATCAGGGAAATGAAACAAAATAATTGAGGTTTTAACATGACACCAAATCCGTACCTGTTCGCTCCGCTGCTGTTTGCCTGTCTGGTTATCTTTGCCTTCTCATGCTGGAGACGTCTGAGCCTGATTTCGCTGGGTAAGCCTGAAAAACGCTGTGACAACCTGGGTGTTCGCTTCACTGAGATGTTGCTGTACGCATTTGGTCAGAAACGGGTGCTTGCAAAACCATTCGGCATCAATCACTTCATCATTTTCTGGTCGTTTCTGATACTGCTCGTAGCAAACACCGAGTTCATTCTTAACGGTCTTTTCCCTCATTCGATCAAACTTATCAAGCTACCTTTTGAACTGTACGTGCCGCTTGCCTTCATGATTGATATCGCTTCACTTCTGGCTCTGACGGCAGTCGCAGTTGCAGCAGTCAGACGGCTTTTCGCCCCCCCTTTTCCGGAAGCACGCACTCCGGAAGCCTTTTTCATCCTGAGTCTGATCGCTATCCTGATGCTCGCCACATTTGCTCTCAATGCCACGGAGCTTGCTGCATCCATGCTTAAATCCGGAGTGGATCCAGCCTCTTTTTTAGCGCAAGCACGGAAAATAATGCCGATTTCAGCGTATCTTTCCATACTACTGCCGCCTCTGGATCTCGGCACAATTCACGCCATAGCCTGGTGGGCCCACGCGTTTGCACTGCTCGCATTTATCTGCTATCTGCCGAACAGTAAACACATGCACATCCTCACCGCCATCCCGAACTGTTTTTTTCATCGCCTGGAAACGCCAAATACACAGCCGCGAGAAGATTTTGTTATCGGCAATACCTTCGGTGTTGACCGGGTAGACCGCTATAGCTGGAAGGATCTGCTGGACTCTTTTTCCTGTACGGAGTGCGGTCGTTGCCAGAAGGTCTGTCCTGCAAGTATCACCGGTAAGCCGCTTAATCCGCGCGCTGTAATCCATGATATCAAGGTAAACCTGCTGGAAAACGGAAGCGCTCTCAAAAGTGGCGGCACACCTCAGATGCCGCTGATCGGTGATAATGGTGAAGGGACTGTTTCGGAAGAGTCGATCTGGAGCTGTACAACCTGCGGCGCCTGCATGGAAGCTTGTCCGGTCTTCATCGAACAGATGCCTAAAATCATTGAACTGCGTCGTCACCTGGTCGAGAGTGAAGCAAAATTTCCTGAAGAACTGCTGAACCTGTTTGAAAACATGGAAGGGCGCAGCAACCCCTGGGGTATAGCGCCATCGGAGCGCACCAAGTGGTGCAACCAGCTCACTGTGAAACCATTCGACAAGGATACAACTGAATATCTGTTTTATGTCGGCTGTGCCGGATCTTTCGATTCACGAGCAAAGCATGTCAGCGTCGCGTTAGCGCAACTACTTGACAAAGCGGGCATTTCCTGGGGCATTTTCGGCAAGGATGAAAAATGCTGCGGCGACAGTGCCCGCAGACTGGGTAACGAGTATGTCTTTGACAAGATGGCGAAAGAAAACGTTGCCACGTTTATCGAACGGGGCGTCACCAAAGTGATCACCCAATGCCCGCACTGCTTTACGACGCTAAAAAACGATTATCGCCAGTACGGCCTGGAACTTGAAGTCATCCATCACAGCGAACTGCTGCGTGATCTTGTGCGGGATGGTCGCCTGACCGTCAATAAAACAACAGCGGAGATGGGATCGACTGTTATCCATGATTCCTGCTACCTGGGGCGGCATAACGATGTCTACGAAGCGCCGCGCGAAGTAATAACTGCCGCCACCGGAACGGCTCCGGCCGAGATGGAGCGTAACCGTAACAACGCGTTCTGCTGCGGTGCCGGGGGTGGCAGAATGTGGATGGAAGAGCATATCGGCGAGCGAATCAATATAACGCGAGTTAAAGAGGCACTGGAGCAAAAGCCGGATACCATCTGTGTCGCCTGCCCGTACTGCATGACCATGTTCGAGGATGGTCTTAAAGATGCCAAAGCTGATGCTGTAAAAGTGCGAGATGTTGCAGAAGTCATGGCGGAAGCGATACTGCGTTGAGTGGTTGTTTGTCGTTCAGTACAACAGAACAGGAGGATTTATTTATGTCAGTTACAGCGTATCGTTGGTCGATGACCGCCGCGGGTGAGCCCATGGCAAAGAGCACTTTTGATCTGCCTGCACCGGCAGCAGATGAGGTGGTAGTTGAAATTGCCGGTTGCGGCGTTTGCCACACCGACCTTGGCTATTATTATGACGGCGTCCGCTTCAACCATGCGTTGCCTCTGACGCTGGGGCATGAAATCAGCGGTCGGGTGGTCACCGCAGGTGCCGGTGCTGAAGCGTGGCAGGATAAAGCGGTGCTGATACCGGCAGTCATGCCGTGCGGAGTATGTGAACTATGCTTATCCGGCCACGGCACGATATGTCGCAAACAGCAGATGCCTGGCAATGATATCCAGGGTGGTTTTGCCAGCCATATTGTCGTTCCAGCTCGCGGTCTCTGTCCGGTAGATGAACAGAAACTTAAAGCGGCCAACCTTTTACTGGCTGACATTTCAGTTGTCGCCGATGCCGTTACCACGCCGTATCAGGCGGCGGTTCAGGCCGAAGTTCAACCGGGCGATCTGGCGATTGTTGTAGGGATCGGTGGCGTCGGTGGCTACGCAGTTCAGATTGCCCATGCCATGGGGGCAACTGTGGTCGCCATCGACGTTGATCAGGCTAAGCTTGACAATATGGCCAACTATGGCGCCGGATTAACTATCAATGCCCGAGAGGTTCAGGGGCGTGACATGAAAAAAGTCATCACCGCATTTGTCAAGGAAAAGGGGCTGACTCAATTCTGCTGGAAAATTTTTGAATGCTCAGGAACGGCGATCGGCCAGGAGACCGCATTTGGCCTTATGACGTACGGGGCAACTCTGTCAGTAGTAGGCTTTACCATGGACAAACTGGAACTGCGCCTTTCAAATCTGATGGCCTTCCATGCCCGCGCACTCGGCAACTGGGGTTGCCTGACAGAGCTGTATCCCGCAGCTCTCGATTTGGTGCTGGACGGGAAAATCGCGCTGGCGCCGTTTGTTGAAAAGTATCCACTTGATGACATCAATCAGGTTTTTACCGCCGCCCATGAACACAAGCTCACCCGGCGAGCGATCCTGGTTCCCAATATGTAAAAGGAGAAAGCTGCTATGAGTGACAGTCCTCTTAAAGTTTCAATGGAGCGCGATGGCAAACTGCTCCGCCTGACACTGGCTTGCCCTAAGGCCAATATTGTTGATGCCTCAATGATTGCCGCCCTGCGCGCGGCGCTTGACGAGCATCTGTCCGAGCCGCACCTGCGAGCCGTGCTGCTCTCGTCTGAAGGGCCGCATTTCAGCTTTGGCGCCAGCGTCGAGGAGCATCTTCCCGATTCATGCGCCCAGATGCTGCAATCTCTGCACGCACTGGTACTCCAACTCGTAGAGAGCCCTGTGCCTGTACTGGTGGCTGTGCGTGGTCAATGTCTGGGGGGTGGGCTTGAAGTTGCTGCCGCCGGGCATCTGCTCTTCGCCGCACCCGGTGCCATGCTGGGGCAGCCGGAGATCAAACTGGCGGTATTTGCTCCGGCGGCTTCATGCCTGTTGCCGGAACGCATCGGCCAGGCCCGCGCCGAAGATCTGCTCTTTTCCGGAAGAAGCATCACCGCCGAGGAGGCTTTGAGGATCGGTCTGATCAATGTCGTTGCTGAAGACCCGGATCAGGCTGCACTTGACTATTTTGACCAGCACCTGGCGCAGGTCAGCGCAAGCACGCTGCGTTTTGCAGTGCGCGCCGTCCGGAGTGACGCAATGCAGCGCATCCGCGCCAAGATTGAATTTGTAGAAAAGATGTACCTGGAAGAGTTGATGGCGACCCATGATGCAGTGGAAGGGCTCACCGCTTTTGTTGCCAAACGGGCGGCGGTATGGCAGGATAGCTAACCTTTCTCACAAGGAGTCCTGTCCATGTTGAAAATTGCTATTGTCGGCGCCAGCGGCTACACCGGGCTTGAGTTAATCCGCATTCTCCACTGCCATCCGGAGGTGGCAGTTACCTGCCTGACTTCCGAGCAGAGTGCCGGTAAACGTATTTCTGATGTATTTCCTACCCTCAGGGGGCGGTGCGAGCTCGTGCTGGAAACTCTGGAGCCGGTCCGGGTCGCCGAAAAAGCGGATATTATCTTTACTGCGCTGCCGCACAAAGCGGCAATGGAAGTCGTGCCGACATTCCTCAAGTTGGGTAAAAAGGTTATAGACCTGTCGGCTGATTACCGGCTTTCCGATCCGGCGGTCTATGGCCATTGGTACGAACCGCACCTCAATCCGGCCAACCTGAAGAAGGCGGTTTATGGTCTGCCGGAGATCAGGCGGAACAGAATCAAGTCGGCAAAACTGGTGGCAAACCCTGGCTGTTACCCGACCAGCATCATACTTGGTCTGGCTCCACTGCTGAAAAAAGGGATGATTGACCTGTCAAGTATTATCGCAGACTCCGCTTCCGGTGTCACCGGCGCCGGGCGCTCCGCCAAAGTCGACAGCCTGTATTGCGAGGTAAATGAAGGGTATAAGGCGTACGGGGTCGGAGGAGTGCATCGTCACACTCCCGAGATCGAGCAGGAACTGTCACTGTTAGCCGGAAAGCCGTTGAAAATCACTTTCACGCCGCACCTCGCCCCAATGGACAGAGGCATCCTCTCCACAATCTACGCGACACCGGAAAAAACGATCAGCACTGAAACCATCGTTCATCTGTATAAGGATTTTTACGCCGGTGAACCGTTTGTACGCATCCTTCCGCAGGGCACTCTCCCTTCCACCGCTTTTGTACGCGGCTCCAACTTCTGCGACATTGCCCCTCTCGTCGATGCGCGCACCGGACGAATCATCATTGTATCCGCTATCGACAATCTGGTAAAAGGGGCTTCGGGCCAGGCTGTGCAGAATATGAATCTGGTCTGCGGCTTTCCGGAAATAACCGGACTGGAAGGCTTGGCGCTGTTCCCCTGAGATAATTTAACGTGAATACGGCATTTGATCACGCAACGCCGCAACGAACGCAACGAAAAACAAAGACTTATAACGAAATAGTGATTAACCAACCGGGTGAACATGGATAATGACTTAAGTCCCTGATTTTATACGTTGCGACGTTGCGTCGTTGCGTGAAACTGCTTTTTTTAGGTTTAACGTGAATGGCTATATCAGCGATATTACTTCCTTCACGCATTTGTCGATCCCGTCGGCTACTTCAGAAATCCGTGTAGCGAGCATGTAGGCTGGCGATGTTACCAGCTTGTTCTTCCGGTCTACGACAAATTCAGTCACCGGACACGACTGATGAACCGCCCCGGTCTTGTTTATTTCGGCGGCGGTGCCGGTATCGGTGCCGATGGTCACGGTAGGTGAATAATCCCTGCCCAGCACGGCAGCAATAAGGGCAGGCGCGATGCAGACCGCTCCGATCGGCTTATTGGCTGCTGCCATCTCCTTCAGCAACCGGGCAACTTCTGCATTAACGGAAGCTGCTGAACCTTTCATGGCAAAATCACAAAGATTCTTAGCTGCGCCAAATCCGCCTGGGAAAATTATTGCGTCCAGCTCCGTCGCTGTAACCTCTTTTATGTCACGTATCTTGCCACGAGCGATCCGGGCGGATTCCACCAATACGTTACGTTTCTCTCCGGTTTCCTGAGTTGTCAGGTGATTTACAACTGACAACTCGGCATCCGGTGCCATGCAGACCGCTTCGCACCCCTGACGGTCGATTGCCAGCAGCGTAAATACCGCTTCATGGATTTCACTGCCGTCATATACTCCGCACCCTGATAAGACTACGCCGATTTTTTTCATAACTTTTCCTCCATATATAAATTGGTGCTACCAGACGTATAGCGGGATTAAGACCGCCGCCATAACACAGGCGGACGGGAGAAACAGGCGGTGATACACTTTAGTGATGTCAGCGTGAAAATATTCGCAGGTTAGTACGTAACAGAGATGAATAGGTGAGAGCATCACTCCGGCAAAGCCGGCGCCAAAGGCCAGGGCTACGAGCGCCGGGGATGGCGCGGAAGCGCCCATAAGCGGGAGCAGCAACGGAAAGGTAATGCCGACAAAACCTACGGTCAGACCGGTCATAACTCCGGCGATAAACGGAATCAAAAACAGCAGCAGATGCACCGGCATTTTGGAAGCGGCGAAAAAGGCGGAAATCCCTCCCAATGCCCCGGTAGCGCGAAGCACTTCCTGAAAGATCATGATACCAATGACCAGAAAAAGTGCTTTCCCGGAGACACTCTCCCGCAGGTTTTTCAGTATCATGGCTGGTGTATAGCGGTGGTAGCAATAGAGGGCAATAACTGCTCCGCCAAGAGACAGTGCGGCGTTGACGCGAAAAAGCACTACAAGCAAAAGCGCCAGCATGATCGGCGAGATCAGGGCACAGAAGGTTAACAACTCCTGCTTGCGGTTGGCTGGGCGAGGGACGGATTCCTGCCTGCCGATTCCGCGAAAACAGAACAGCACCCCCCACCCGACAACGGAAAGGGCGAAGGGGAGGTTGGCGACAAACAGTGTCTGGGTGGAAAGGCCGGTGATCCCGGCGGCGAGGATTATTCCGGGGTAGAGCGGGGAAACGTACTCCCAGATATGTCGGTACCAGTAGTTTATCAGCGCCTTCTGTTCAGAGCTGATTTCAGCCTCGCCCGCAGCTTCATTAACCATGGGAGCAGAAAACACCGCTCCGCCCGGCGAAGGGAGCATGCCGATCATCGCCGGCATGGCAGCCATGACAAAACGCCGATCAGGTATAGCGGTAGAAAGAGAACTCACCATCCGCTTAAGCATTCCGGTGGTGCGAAGAATGTTCTCCATCACCATTGTCAACATAAGTGTCACCGTCATCTCAAGTGATTTCGGAGCAATAATGCCATTGACCGTTGCCTTTAAGAAAATGAGGGGGGGAGTCAGATAGATAATTCCGAGTGCGATTGCACCGATCGGCATAACTGACGACATGGAGACTTTGCGGCGGAGAAGTACAATAATCAGAATCAGGACAGCGGCTGTTTTAAGCAGATCGATCATATAAAATCAGGCCGCGCCGGCTTTGCGGTTAAGGGAGTTGAACACCATGTCAAGAACACTCTTCTGGCGCACTTCAAATTTGTTGAGAACCGCCAGGCAGGTGCCCATAGGACAGACATCATGCAGAAAATCAGCATCTCTTCCCGAGAGTATGACTATCCGGTTTTTATCCATGCCGCTGTCAACAGCAAACCTGAGAAGTTTGAGTCCATCCATGGAGGGCATTTCAAGATCAATAAGCATCAGATCATAGCCGCCATTTTTTATTGAATGAAGTCCAGACAAAGGATTGTTACATATCTCTACCTGTAGAAGCGGGAAATTATCCGCTATGTAGGCCGACAAAAACCGGGTAAAGGCAGGATCATCATCAATTAACAGTATTTTTCCCATGATTATGAATTACTAGGCTTACGCATATCACTAATGGCAACACAGGCAAATATGACAACCAGAATAACTCCGCAGAAAATCCAGTCTGCCAAACTGAAACCGAACATGGTCAACTCCTCCTGAACGCTTCTGCAGCTTCGGCCATTAAGCCTACTTCCTGATAACAGGTTCCGAGCATATAGTAAACCTCATTTAAAGGGAACTGCTCGGCAAATACAGGGTCGGCCAGCACATCATTTATTATAGAGATCGCATCGTCGTTGTAACCGTTGCCATGCTGCTCGACGGCGACCGAGAGGGCCGTCAGATAGTCGAGCGGGGGCACCAAAGGGATCCTGCCAGCAAGTATTCCGGCAATCCGTGCTTCAACCTGAGCCCGCTCCGCCGGTTCCAGAAGCATGATAACGTTGCTCCATATTTCGGCTGCCCGATCGTATCGCCCAAGTACGTACTGTGCCTCACCGTATTCGTACGCAACGTGGCGATCCCCCGGATTAAGGGAGAATGCTGCCTTCAGATGTTTTTCTGCTGCATACCAGCAGGTTACGCAGTACTGCATGCTGGCAAGACACGACCCCTTGTCAACGTAGGCTCGCGCAATTTCGAGTAACAGGCCGACGTTATCCGGATCGAGCAGCGCCATGATTTTGAGCAGCGTAATTTTACGATCCAGGTAGGGGGTGTCAACCTCCTTGGCCTCCAGCATGATGATCTGCCCCCCCAGATCGGAGACAATATGCGGATAGGCATCTCTCAATACTGCGGCATAGATGGCGGCGCCGCTACAGTCCGGATTGATTCGTAGAGCCTGGTAGATGCCGCGCCCCACCATGTCATAATCGGGTAGCAGATCAGTCAGGGAGGTTAAATCCGCCTCCAGTAGCGGAATGGGAGGCTTTCCAGCCCACCTGATTGCAACCATACCGTCACGGCCGCTTAGCAGGTAGTCATCCGGCGGAGTATAGTAGATTATCCCCTCCAATGGGGTGGGATTATGTTGAAATGCACTGGTCATTGGCTGAACTCTCTCTGCGGGTCAGGATTATAATTCCTCTTTTTTGCTCTCCAATTTTGTCAGGAGAATATCACTCCACCGCCACTAGGTCAACCCGTCATCCTGTGCAATAGAAAATTCAACTGAGCTGCTCCGTAGTTTTTATAGCACTTGACATCAAACACGTATTGCGGTACTCAATTACCACAATTAATAATCACAGGATACATTATGAAATTC
>CAYQMO010000063.1:0-17660 GCA_964418315.1 uncultured Geobacter sp.
TGGTTATAACATACGACTTCGAGCAGCAGATGAATGTTGTCAGTCGAGTCAGTTCGCAGATACAAACGATTAATCCTGCAATCATTTTACGCCGCTTACTTCCATATAGTGTCGCTATACTACTGCTTGCCGGAATTCTGTTTGCAGTCAGACGGTCATCACTGTTTCTTTCCAGAGAAGAGCGCATTCTGCGTAGTTTTTTGCGTACGCTTGAGCGCAAGTTCAGCATTTCAGCCTGCGAGGGCAAGTTAGGGTTGTTTGAGTTATCGGCAGTTGCAGGCAATCAGTATGTTTCAGACTTTGTAGCTATCTACGCCGGATCCGTCTATCACGACCGGCGCCTGACTGATGACGAGTATCAAAGTTTACAGCGTATTCTCAGAGCCTTGGAGATCGCATAATTTATCAAAAGTCCACCACTGAATTTTGCTTTTCCAGTCCTTTCAGGAAGTTATATTTTTTTGCAATATATTTGTTGACTCTGCATACATGTTGTGGTTAATTCCATTACCTCATACAATATTTTGTGGTTTATCTATATATTCCGCCAATAATATAATCTGCTGTGCAACATAAATTTTGCCTCAAATCAAGGAGTTTCAAGATGAAAAAAAGTACCGTAGGCTTCACGACCCCTGCCCTGACAAAAAATGCGACTACCGTGCTGGAAAAACGCTATCTGCGCCGTAATGAATCCGGAAAAGTTCTGGAAACTCCTGCTGATATGTTTCGACGCGTAGCCGATACTATCGCGGCAGCAGATAAAACATTTGATAAAAAAGCAGATGTAACAACGGTATCAGATACATTTTATCGGATGATGTCCAACCTTGAATTTCTCCCTAACTCCCCTACCCTTATGAACGCCGGTCGTCCCCTGGGGCAGCTTTCCGCCTGTTTTGTCCTGCCGGTCGGCGA
The DNA here is from genome assembly GCA_964418315.1 of uncultured Geobacter sp. Taxonomy (GTDB): domain Bacteria; phylum Desulfobacterota; class Desulfuromonadia; order Geobacterales; family Pseudopelobacteraceae; genus JACRCG01. The sequence goes on from CAYQMO010000063.1 coordinate 919, forward strand.
CTCCATGGAGGAAATCTTTGACGCAGTGAAATTTACCGCTCTGATTCACAAATCCGGTGGCGGCACCGGCTTCTCCTTTTCCCGTTTGAGACCTGCCAACGACGTCGTCAGTACCACTACCGGCATCTCCAGCGGTCCACTCTCATTTATGCGCGTTTTTGATGTTGCCACGGAAACCATCAAACAGGGTGGCACAAGACGCGGTGCAAATATGGCTATTTTAAGGGTCGATCATCCCAACATCATGGATTTTATCATGTGTAAGGCCGACCAGAAACAGCTTAACAATTTTAATATATCAGTCGGACTGACGGAAAAATTCATGCAGGCTGTTGAGCGGGATGAGGAGTACAATCTTGTTAACCCACGCGACAAGAAGATCTGCGGCAGCCATAATGCCCGTAAAGTATTTCAGCGTATCGTGAAACAGGCGTGGGAGAATGGCGAACCGGGCATTATCTTTCTTGACCGGCTGAATCGCGATAACCCTACCCCTCTGGTAGGCGAGATTGAGTCTACCAACCCCTGCGGAGAGCAACCATTATTACCGTATGAATCATGCAATCTCGGCTCTATTAACCTCGGTATTTTTGTAAACGACGGTTCTGTAGACTGGAAAAAACTGCGTGAAACCATTCATAACGCCGTGCACTTCCTTGACAACGTCATTGAGGCCAACAGCTACCCTCTACAACAGATCCATGACATGACGCACGCCAACCGTAAAATCGGCCTTGGCGTTATGGGATGGGCCGATATGCTGATTCTGCTCGGTATTCCATACTGCTCGGACGAGGCGGTGAAGCTTGGTAAAAAAGTGATGAAGTTTATTAATGATGAAGGGCATCTGGCCTCTCAGGAACTCGGCAGAAAGCGTGGTTCTTTCCCTAACTTCAAGGGATCGATTTTTGATAAGAAGGGGGCTCCGCCACAAAGAAACGCTACCGTCACGACGATCGCTCCGACAGGCACCATCTCGATCATAGCCAACGCTTCTTCCGGTGTTGAACCACTTTTTGCTGTTTCATACATTCGAACCGTCATGGATAAGAACGTTCTGGTCGAGGTGAATCCTATTTTCGAGCAGATCGCCAAAGAGCATAATTTCTACTCCGAAGCACTCATGCAGAAGATCGCTGAACATGGCACCGTCGCTGATATTCCTGAGGTACCGGTTGATATCCGCAACGTGTTTGTAACTTCGCACGAAATATCTCCAGAATATCATATTCAGATGCAGTCAGCCTTTCAACTCTACACCGATAATGCTGTTTCCAAGACGGTAAATTTTTCAAACTCCGCCACCATTGAAGATGTTGAAAAAGTATATTTACTGGCATACGAAAGCGGCTGCAAAGGGGTAACCATTTATCGTGACGGCTCCAGAGACGAGCAGGTTCTTTCTACCGGTAAAAAAGAGGAGCAGGCTACATCAATTGCTGCCACTCCGATTGAAGATGACAAGAAAGCGATTAAACGAGATCGACCGAAAACACTAAAAGGGTGTACCCACCAGATGCAAACCGGCTGTGGTCCGCTTTATATAACAATCAACGAAGATAAAAACGGGCTGTTTGAGCTATTCACGACAATGGGGAAGGCAGGCGGTTGCGCTGCGTCACAGAGTGAAGCAATAGGCCGGATGGTCTCACTCGCCTGGCGGAGCGGAGTTCAGGCGCGACAGGTGGTGAAACAGCTTCAGGGCATCTCCTGTCATTGCCCTTCAGGATTTGGTGACAACCGAGTGCTTTCCTGTGCCGACGCAGTAGCAAAAGCGATCCAGAACCATCTAATCTCCAGCGGATATGACAGCGACAACGAAACAACCAGACATGAGCGCGGCGCCTGCCCTGAGTGCGGCGGTATCGTCGAACATGAGGGTGGTTGCTCCGTCTGTCATCTCTGCGGGTATTCCGAGTGCGCGTAACCGTTTAAATACTATTTCTTCAACCTGTCAAACACAAAACGTGCCTGGCTGTCATCAGGTGAAAGTCTGAGTGCTTCAGCCAGGGCGTCTCGTGCAGCGGCATCATCGCCCTTCTCATAAGCCAGCATACCTAGAGACTTCCATAGCAGAGCATCTTGAGGGAATTTTTTCGTCCCCTCGCTAAACAGCGCCACGGCCTTATCAGACTCCTTCATCTCCTGGTGGCAGAGACCAAGATAATAATAGGTGTCGGCTGAAGGGAGCACCTGCAGGTTTTCGTTAAACAGTACAGCCGCCTTGCCAAAGTTGCGCTGACGGAAGTAGCCGCCCGCCTCAATAAGGAGTTCGGCGCTCTTGCGCTGCCGCTCTTCCTGGCTTAATGCAGCGTAAGGATCTACAGTCGGAGCCACCGCCGTACCGCCAGGGAAACGGGCGTTATAAACCTTTGTAACAGTAACGTTAACCAGTTTCAGCCCGTCGGCCTTAACTGTGCCAAACCAGTTGGCGCCGACCTCCAGAGCCTTGACACTAGAGATGTTTCGTTCGTTATCCAGCAGATTGTTGTCGTGAATTTCACCGGAAAAGCCATCAGCCATGATTCCATCGCTGTTCTGGAGGATATTAGAACCGGATACTCGTGCTCTGCTTGCTGATAATTTCAACCCCGTTGTGTTCCCCGACACAGTCATCCCCTTTAACTCAGCCAAAGTCATGCCGTTAATTGCTATGCCGGTTGTGCAACCGCTGACGATGCCATCCTCCAGTACGATTTCGCTTTCGCGGCTGCTGATACCGCTGGTTGCACTACGCACCGTAAAGCGCTTCAGGTTTGCTGCACCACCATCTACGGAGATCCCGCCCCACTTCTCTCCGCCGGAGGGTGTAAACTCCACCGGGGACTCTCCACCTTGAACCATCAAGCGCCCTTGAACCTGCAATCCGCTCTCAGCGGCAAACAGCAAGCGACTTTCGCCGCCAATGGTCAAAGTTATACCTTTCGGGACAATCAAAGTTGACGTGACCTGGTAAACACCTTCCAAAACTGTATCTGATTGAAGCGTTCCGCCCAGTTTCAAAGGCTCTGCAGCAGCCAGAGCTGCACGCACGCTGTCGGTCACATCGGCACGGTTTCCCGCCTGGTCTTCGGATACTATGCGGTAATAGTATGTGGAACCGGCTACCGCAGTTTTGTCGGTGAAAGCCGCTGTCTCCACAAGTGCCAATTCCGTGTAGCCGGACAGCGGCGATTCGCTGCGCTGAACCCGGTAACCTTTCAGGTCAGAAATATTCTTTAGGGTGTTCCAGGTCAATTCAACCCGGTCAAAATACCCTTTTGCCCGCATACCGCTAACCTGAGGAGGAGGCGTAGTATCAATTGTGATAAAGCCGCTCACGTCAACCCACTGGGTCTCATAGCCGCCTGGACGGGTAAGCGCAAGAGTAATCGGCATGTCGCGGGTGTTGTCGCCAGGCAGCACAGCGTACTCACCGGCATAGATGCCCGGCTGTAACTCTTTCATCGGCAGCACTTTTTTGAAGTTGCCTAGGTCGAAAGTGGCCACCAAGCCAGGTTCACCCTGAAGACCAACTTTGATAATTCGTTTCGGCCCAAACGGTCCATCAATTGCATTGGTCAACACCTCACGAATAACCGGCCTTCCGGCTACCGTCGCCATTGTCTTCGGCGTAGGAATCTTTTCCATAAATTTGTAGCAGAGTTCATTGACCATCCGCACCTTCTGAATATCGCGCAGATTCATGGCCGTTGAAATAACCGTCACCACCAATGACAATGGTGACGTTGGTATTCCCCCCTCATGATAGGCTACCGATTCACGCAGGCGAAACAACTCCTTGCCGGTACGGGCATTCACCAGCCACACTTCTGCCTCCACGCTTAGCTGAGAATAGACACCGGTATAAATTTTCTTGTGGTCGGTTACCTTTCCGTATAGCAACCCATCCACCCCCAGCGTTGCAGCAAGTTCCTGCGGAGTCAGATCCTTAAAAACCTTACCGGATGCTTTTTCAAAATGGATAATTTTCTCGTCTACTATAGGGAGCTTGACATCCTGATAAGCCTTGGAGGAGAAATGGTTGGCAAAGTTGCGACGCACCAGCGCATCAACTCCCGGTTCGTCAGTCTCGTTGTAAAAGGGGAGTATCGCCACCTGATTTGGTAACTCATCCTGACTGATCTCTTGCAATCCCTTGCCATACTGCTCCATCTTCAGCGTGGGGGCACAACCTGAAAGGAACAGAAAAGCAAATAAACAGGCCAAAAGTAGGTTTTTCATGGTCGTTGCCTCCAATGTTGTTTTTTTTGAGCAGTTTTTGCTTCAGCATTTAAGTATTGGCAAATTCAGCGGCTGGCCGAAAGATCTTCAAGTAGCGTAAGAGTAATGTAATATGGAATATAAGGACAAGCAACTATAATAGTTTTGTACCATGTTTTTTATAGGGACTGCGTGATGCGGCTCCCTAACCAAGTCCTGACATTTGTCAATTAACCCTTATGCGGAGCAAAATTTCCATGGTATAAAACGACATTGACGTTTCAGCTAATTGGATGATATCTATAGCGCCTGTTCTCTCCGGGGCGTGCTCTTCAGGCAATCCGGTTGGATAATTTAATTCAGGAGGTTTTACGTGAGAAAGTTTTTGAAAGTTGTCAGTTTGCTCTATTTGATTGCCCTCGTACCGGTTTCACTGGGATTCGCAGCCGAACCGCCCAAAAAGATCGTCATCGGGGTATCTAAAATTGTCGCTCACCCGGCTCTTGATGCGGTTGAAAAAGGGATCCAGGATGAACTGGCAGCGGCTAAAATCGCTGCTACATTTGATCTGCAGAACGCTAATGGCGATATAGGTACCGCAGCTTCGATTGCCAACAAGTTCCAGTCCGAAAAAGTTACTCTGGCGGTCGGCATTGCCACGCCGACTTCGCAGTCACTGGTCAATACGCTCAAAGACATTCCGATTGTTTTCTCAGCAGTAACCGATCCGGTTAAAGCCGGTCTGGTGCCATCACTGAAAGGCGCAAAAAAACCGGTGACCGGAGTTTCCGACATGACCCCGGTCAAGCAGCAGATTGAGTTACTCCTCAAAATCAAGAAGATCAAGCGTCTTGGCCATATTTATACCAGTTCCGAGGAGAACGCTGTCGTATTGGCCGGCGTCGTCAAACAGGTCTGCAAGGAGTTGGGACTAGAATATGTCGAAACAACCGTTTCCAAATCGGCAGAAGTAAAGCAGGCGGTTCAGGCGATTATCAAACGTGTCGATGCGCTCTACATCAGCACTGACAACACAGTTGTTTCTGCCTTAAGTTCCATTGCCGAAGTTGCCGCCAAGAATAAAGTACCGATCATGTCGGCTGATCCGAGCTCCGCCGAAAAATACCCGGTTCTGGCCGCCTGGGGTTTTGATTATTATAAAATGGGCCGGGCTACGGGGAAAATTATCGTTGAAATCCTGAACGGCAAGAAGGCGGAAGAGATTCCGACCCGTTTTATGACCAAGACATCGGATGTCGATCTGCTGATCAATCTGGATGTTGCCAAAAAACTTGGTGTATCATTCCCGAAAGATGTGGTGAAAAGTGCCAACAAGGTTATAGAAAACGGCAAACTGAGCAGTAAATAACCGCCATAGCCCGGCAGCCACTCCAGGTGCCGGGCATTTTTGCGCCCACCATAAAGGACGATACGGTTGAGCTATGATAGAAAGTATTCTCGTTGAAGGTTTAATATACGGAATAATGGTGTTGGGGGTATTCATCACCTTCAGGGTACTTGATTTCCCCGATCTGACGGTTGACGGCTCTTTTCCGCTTGGCGCCGCACTGATGGTCCAGGGTCTTCTTCTTGGTATAAACGGCTGGCTGGCGCTGCTGATCGCTTTTGTCGGGGGGATGCTGGCAGGTATTGTCACCGCTCTGATTCATAACCACCTCAAGGTTCCCAACCTGCTCGCCGGCATTCTGACCATGACGATGCTCTACTCGATCAATATCCGCATTCTCGGTAACCGGGCCAATGTGCCGGTTATTGAGCAGAAAACTCTTCTTACTGATATTTCAAGCCGGATGTCAGGTGTTATCCCTGAAGAATACATTCTGTTGGCATTTTTTGTGGTAGTGGTTCTTGGTATCAAGCTGCTGGTCGATCTTTTTTTCCACACCGACCTCGGCATGACCATCGGCGCAATGGGGAATAATGAACAGATGGTGGTCTCACAGGGGATTAACCCGAAAACCCTTAAAACCATTGGTCTTGCCCTGTCCAATGGACTGGTTGCGGTTTCGGGAGCTTTCGCCGCCCAATATCTCGGCTTTGCCGATGTGGGTCTCGGGCAGGGGATAATCATCTCGGGTCTGGCGTCGGTCATGATCGGCGAATTTCTGGTCAGGAAAAGCAATCGCATCGGCGTACTGACGCTCTGTGCAGTGTCCGGTTCCATTCTTTTCCACGCGGTGATGTACGTAGGACGCTACTACGGCTATGTCATTGAAATGACCCCGAATGACCTGAATCTGATCAAGGGTCTCCTGATCATAATTCTGTTGGTCCTGACCCAGTCGAGAAAGCTCAATATGGCGGCCATCAAGGCAATGGTGCAAAAATGATAGCGATCAAAAACGTTTCCGTTATTTTCAATCAGGGTACCGTGAATGAGAACCAGGCGTTGCGCGACATCAATCTCACCATCACAGAAGGCGACTTCATCACTATCATCGGCAGTAATGGCGCAGGGAAATCGACGCTTTTCAACCTGATTGCCGGAACTATTACTCCGTCTGTCGGATCCATCCATGCCAGTGGCCGTACCATAACCCGCGAACCGGAATACAAACGAGCCCGATACATCGGCAGAATTTTTCAGAATCCGCTCCTTGGCACCGCCTCGAATATGAGCCTGGAAGACAATATGATGATCACCTACCGCAAGGGCTTTAAGTGGCTCAAGCGGAGCCTGAACAACAAGATGCGAGAGTACTTCCGCTCGGAACTGGTTCAGCTGAAAATGGGGCTGGAACATCGCATGAAGGAGAATCTGGTCATGTTTTCCGGTGGTCAGCGTCAGGCGCTAACCCTGCTGATGATGGTGCTTTCCAAGCCGTCACTGATTTTGCTTGACGAGCATACCGCTGCGCTTGACCCCAAAAATGCCGGGATTGTTCTCAAATTGACGGATAAGTTTATAAGAGAATACAAGCTCACCTCGATGATGATCACCCACAATATGAGTCACGCCATTGAGTATGGCAACCGCTTGCTGATGATGGATCAGGGTGAAATTATTTTTGATGTCTCCGGCGATGCCAAGAATGAGCTGACTGTCGAAAAACTGATCGAAAAATTTCATGAGCTACGCCATCGCGGCTTTGAAAATGACCGGGCACTGCTTTCAGAGTAATCATGGCTTGACTGGTCCGACCTTTTCTGGAATACTCCGCCCGCTTTACCAACTACTTTTTGAGGAGATGAACTACATGAAGAAACTGATGTTACTTGTATTGTGCCTATTGCTGTCGTTACTTGCCGTAACTGCTTTTGCCGGAGATGGTTCCTGGGACAGGGTCAAGAAAGAGGGCAAGCTTGTTATCGGCCTTGATGACTCTTTTCCTCCGATGGGTTACCGTCAGGCGGACGGTAAACTGGTCGGTTTTGACATTGATGCCGCTGAAGAGGTCGGTAAACGGCTCGGCATCAAAATCGAGTGGCAACCAACAGCCTGGGATGGTGTTATCCATTCTCTCGATGCCAAAAAATTTGACTGCATCTGGAACGGCATGACCATCACCGAGGAGCGTGCCAAGAAGGTCGCTTTCAGCAAGCCGTATATTATGGATGGCCAGATCGCTATCGTCAATTTCAAGGAGAAGCGTTTCAAGGCTCTCAAGGATCTGAAAGATTTTAAAGCCGGCACCCAGAAGGGATCCTCAGGCATTCAGGCTGTCAAAAAGCTGGCAAACGCACCGACAGAACTGAAAGAGTATGAAGATTATCCGAAAGCCCTGCTTGACCTTGAAGCCGCTCGAATCGATGTTGTGGTGGTGGACAATGTAACCGGGCGGGACATGATTGCCAAACGCCCCGGTAAGTTCAAAATCATCCCCGGTATGATCAGCAAAGAGCCGTTCGGTGTGGCCTTCCGTACAGGTGACACAGACCTGCGTGAAAAAGTGCAGCAGACTCTGGACAAGATGATAAAAGATGGCGCCATGACCAAAATATCCCGCAAGTGGTTTGCCGAAGATCTGACCAATCCAAAGAAATTTTAGCCGGTGAAGGTTTCATTGAAATATACCTCCAGCAGGGTCTTTTTGACCCTGCTTTTTTTGTGGGCTCTGGCGGGAAACTGCCTCGGAGCGGTTGACTATGATCAGCTATTCCGCCAGTCGAGCGATTTGATGGCACAGGGGGATCTTGACGGTGCCCTGGCACTGCTCAAACAGGTTCCAGCACCCTCAGTCGGCGAAGACGCGAGCGCCTTTGTCTCAAGTCGAATGCAGGCCGGGCGTATCTATGCCTCTCAAAACGCTACAGACAAAGCTATTGCCGCGTGTCAGGAGGTTCTGCAACTCTTCCCCGACAATAGCGAAGCTCGCAACTTCATAGCTGCATTAAAAGACCAACTCAAGCCCCGCTGGCACACCATCCTGTCTGATATCCTCCGCTTTCTCCCGGTCCTCGCCAAAGGTGCACTCATGACACTGCTGCTGGTGTTCTGCACCATGCTGGTGTCCCCGCTCGGGGGATTGTTGATTGCCCTGGGTCGCCTCAGCAGAGTGCCGCCTGTTTCAGGGCTCTGCTGGTTCATAATCTGGTTCTTCCGTGGTACCCCGCTGCTGCTGCAGCTTTTTTTCATCTATTACGGCCTCCCGTCGCTCGGCATCACGCTGTCGCCATTTGTATCCGCAGTTATCGGACTTGGCCTGAACTACTCGGCCTATCTCGGTGAAATTATCCGTGGCGCAATCCAGAGTATTGAACATGGTCAGATGGAAGCGGCCAAAGCAATCGGCATGAGCTATGGTCAGGCCATGCGGCGGATAATCATTCCCCAGACTTACAAGCGACTGATGCCGCCGGTCGGCAACGAATTTATCGCCCTGATCAAGGATACCGCCCTGGTTTCGACCATTGCCATGGTCGAACTGATGCGCGCGGCAGATCAGATGTTCAACACCTATTTCAATATCACGGCACTGGTGCTGGCGGCAGCCATCTACCTGTTATTGACAACTATTTTTACTTTCATCTTTGAAAAGATTGAATATCGGGCGGGGATCTATGAACAGCGTTAACCAGCCGCTCCTGAAACTGGAGAATATCACCAAACGGTTTAAAAACCTGACGGCGGTTAACGGCATCAACCTTGAAGTTGCCTCCGGCGAAAAGCTGGTCATCATCGGCCCCTCAGGTTCTGGTAAATCGACCCTGCTCCGTTCGATCAACCTGCTGGAGGAAATTGACGAGGGGACTATTCGCTTTGAAGGGCGTGAGGTTGGCTATGTCCTGCACAAAGGCAGACGTCAGCAGGATCGACCCCAGGCGATAAGCGCACTTCGGGCGGAAATCGGCATGGTGTTCCAGCTTTTTCACCTCTTTCCGCATATGACTGTTCTTGGGAACGTCATGGAAGGACCTTTGACCGTACAGCGCAAAACGGTTGATGAAGCCCGCAGCATTGCAACGGATATGCTGGTTAAGGTGGGGCTGTCCGATAAGCGGGATGTGTTTCCGGCGACATTGTCGGGTGGACAGAAACAACGTGTGGCAATCGCCCGTGCTCTGGCTATGAGGCCAAAAATGATGCTTTTCGATGAGCCGACCTCCGCCCTGGACCCGGAATTGGTCGGCGAGGTGTTTGATACTATTCACACTCTCGCTGATGAAGGCATGACGATGATTATCGTCACCCATCATATGGGCTTTGCTCGGGAACTGGCAGACCGGGTGATTTTCATGGAGTCGGGAATTTTTCTTGCCGAGGGGGCGCCCGAGGAACTGTTCGGCGCCGCCCAGGACAATGAGCGGATCAGGGGCTTTCTTAACCGGTTGTTGTAAAGAGGCAAAACAGGATGATGATTTGTAGGTTGCTGTTGAACAGCCTCACCGTGAAACGCAACAATTCAATGCCGGGATGGAGCAAATCCGGATTGTGTCCCCATAAATACTATCAAGTCTGATCTGCCTGAAGCAAGATCCGCTTCAATAATGCCCGATCGAATGATCGTACTGCGTGCCCTTCGATTGATGTCATGGCAATAAGCAGGCAGTCGACCGGATCCAGCGTGGTTTCAGCAAATAGCGTCAGCGCTTTGGTTAATATCTCACGGTTGGGGTTGACTACCCCCTTATAGAGAAGAATACCGTAGAGACTTTTTGCGCTCTCTGTACGCGGCACTTTATAATGCTTCGTTAAAATGTACAGGCATTCAACCAGCACGTATTCAGCAATAACGGCTAAATCTTTACCGCTGCGAACGTTTTCGAAAAACTCGGCAACTTCAACGTAATGTGTTTCGTTGTCGCGCAGCAGGTATCTCAGTATATAGTTGGTGTCAGGTATGGTTGCCTGCCTTTTCATCAGCAACCTCCTTCCACACGGCATCCCTTATTTCTTCAAATGGTTCCGTACCACGGCTATACGCGGTCAGTGAGCCACCGACACTTTGAACGGGACGAAGAATCACAAGATTCCCCTGCACTTCAATATCAACTGTTGAGGAATTAAGAGCCTGCCGGGCAGCACGCGGGATAGTTATCTGCCCTTTTGAGGTAATTGTTGCAGAATATGCCATATAGTAATCTCCATGCCAATAAATTTTGCATTACCTATTGCTATAGCAATGCAGAATGGAATATATGGTCAAGATACAATTGTTCCGACAGGCTATCTTTTCGGAGATATTTGATACGCCAATGTCGTCTCACCCCAATCGGCAGGTTCCAGTTGTGACAGCCTTCTCAGAAGGTCGCTGACCAGACCGGTAGATTTTCCGTCGTAGACTTTGAAACCTTCTTTGAACCCACCATGCAGCAGCGGCTCTTCCTTTTTTGTGGCAATAATTTTGATACGCTCCTCTGCTCCTGTCAGACGGGATTCAGGTAGAAGTTGAGCCGTAAGCCGTATATCGCTGCCATCCGGCGGAAAGTGGTATACCCGATTTGTCTTTGCCATATTTTCAGGCAGTTCGGCATTGGGAAGAAGCTGGGTGACTGAATTATCAGAGCCGATCACGAAGATATAAACATGACTGTCAGCCGATACCTGGTACTGTAACAGTACGGCGTCACCTTCCAGCAGTTTACTACGGGAAAGAGCGGCGCGAATTGTAATACCTTCTGATTTGTCACCAAGCACCGGTAACACGGTTACGCGCAGCTTGACCTGATAATGTTGCGGGTCATTCTTATCACGCCATTGTGATAAAACCTCCATTTTTTCAACTCTGCCACGTACCCGTGCATGTACCAGATCCTCTGCCAATTGGCCGTTACTGACAACCGTGTGGGAATGAATGAACGCCCCTACTACCCGTTCGATAGCTGAACGCTGACCGTCTGACTTGGCACGCTCATATACTTCTCGTGGTGCTTCAAGGTCGCTGCCAAATGCTTCGCCGGTAACCTCGATGGTAATAGGTTTTTCAGCGGCAAAAGCCGGTACGGAAATAAATGCAGCAATAAAGAGCGAAAAAACAAAGGAGCGAATCCACTGACTGGCAATTACCTTCATTTGTTCGTCCATAGCAATTTCCCCTCCCGCAGAATTACCCGATAATTTCGACTGTTTTGCAACTTGCAATCCTGCAAGACAGACCCCATGCTGCTCATTATCCATGACACCTACCTGCTAAACATCTTTGTTCTTTAACACATAAGCCGCGCCATGTTCGGCGCAACTACAAACATGCGCCTCATGACTTTTTTGCCGTAGCCACCAATCCCTTAATGATCCGGTTTTGGCCTTGTTGTGGAAATACGCCATTTCTTCTTGCCTGCTCATTTCTTTTATTTCTTCATAAATTTGTAACTGGGCAGCCCGTTTAAAAGCAATACAGTCGAATGTTTTTTCACTCTTCTTCATCTGCCATAACCTCCACTGGTGAAATGATCGTCAAGATACCATAACCATTTAACAAGTTAACCTGATTATAGGCCTTCATTTTGTCAAGCCTGACGATATGCTTGAAATTCCATGAGACAATTGCATCAGCCCGCGATACTGTGGCAATCGCAACGTGCGTCATATCATCGAGCCATTTGGGACCAAGGATTTTTGCTTCAACGTATGAATCCCGCAGTTCAAAGGATTCTTTGTCGGAATAAAGGCGTTCAATACAACTGTCTGGCAGTGTGCTGATAAGATTCCGTACAAACACCGGGGCATTTTCCAACTCTCGCAGTACGACATCACTAACCAACAGAACAATTTTTCCGGACAGTGCATATTCAATCAAACGCTTTGAATCGTCAGAAAAATCCTCATCAAAACAGCCGCCAATAACCGAGGTGTCAACGTAAATCCGCATAATTCTCATCAGACTCTGCCCCCTGTTCAGTCTAATTTCATCGGGTTTTTGTTTGTCAACAATTACCTGTTATTCGTGTACAAAATCATGCCCCGCTTTACCCCCCCTTGCAAAGTGGGGGATTTTAAAGCCTCCCCCTTAATAAAGGGGGATTGAGGGGGATTTGCCTTTCGTCACCGCGCAAACAAAAACCGCCCCTTCAGCTTATCCGCTGCCGGACTGATGGTTGGTGTCTGATCCACATTCTGCCGCTTGGCTTCTTCGGTCACACGGGGATTGAGATAGGCGTACACTTCGCCGATATCGCGGTTGCCTTCCTGCAGAGCTCGCAGGAAGAAATAAGTGAAAGCACCGTGGCCTGTTTCTGGAAGGCTTGTGGTTATCTGGCTGCCTCGGGATGAGGTCATCACGATCATCTTTTTGGATGCTGGCGGCGGAGTGTCTTTGACCATCACCAGCGGGCGGGTGTTTTTGGCCAGCACACTACGACCACCGGCTCCGGAAAAGCAGGAATCCAGAATCACCAGCACTTCTTTGGCTTTCAGCCGGGAAAGACGATCATAAAGTCGAGAGAGCGGGTAAGCGGTGTCAGCCAGAAATGACGGATCGCCATCGTATGGCACCAGATAAGATTCACCCCGCGCCGCTCCCGGCGCACCATGTCCGGCGTAATAGACGATTACCCGACTGTTGGCTTTAACCATGTTGGGGAGTTTCGTTTCGATGACCTTGCGGATGTCGGAGAGAGTAGCGCGGTCGTCAGCCAGGAATTCGATGTTACGCTCAGGTATACCAAGGGCTTTCAGGTAGTCACGTACCATTCCGGCGTCGGCAGCAGCGTATTCAGTTGGTGGGACGGCGCGGTATTTTTCTATGCCGATTATTATGGCAATGTCGTTGGGGGTGAAAACAGAATGCTTAAAAGGTACCGGATTTATTGATGTAAGTTGTAATAATGCCGTTTTTTCTCTCTTTAAATGTTGTGAAGCCAAGGCCGGTGCATTATTTTTTTCCAGCCGTTGCTCAATCTCTCGCTGATATTGAGCTGCCAATTGTTGAGCCTGATTGATTTCTGCTGGATTCAAATTTTTTTCAAAATCATCCCGTATCTTAATTGCTTTCTCATCGTTTGTTGCGGCTACAGTAAACCATGCCAACGCCTTTACAGCATCTATTGGTAAACCTTCTCCAAGAGCAAATTTAAATCCAATATATGTTTGAGCTTCGGCATAACCATGTTCAGCAGCTTTGAAATACCATTTTATCGCCTCTTGGTTATTCTTTGGCATCCCCTTACCATCTTCAAACATCTTCCCAAGTTGTGTCTGTGACTGCTCATCACCAAGCTCCGCTGCTTGACGATACCACTTGGCTGCCTCTGCATAATTTTGAACGGCCCCTTGCCCATAATAAAACATGTTAGCAATTCGAAGCCTAATAAAATTAAAAAAAGTGGAACCTTCTTGAACAGACTTTTGGTACCAAAATAAGGCTGCAGTATAATCCTGCTGTATTCCCTTCCCCAAATCATACATTTGAGCAAGTTGTAATGATGCACTAAAATCATCCTGCCGCGCCGCCTTTAGAAACCAAAAGGCGGCTTCTGAATAATTTTGAGAAACGCCTTGTCCTGCATAATACATCTGCCCAAGGGAACGTTGCGCATCCGTATGTCCTTGTTCTGCAGCTTTAATATACCAACGAAAAGATTCGGCATAATCCTGCTTTCCTCCAATCGTAAAAGGGGCGTATATAACGCCCAGACTGTATTGAGCAAAAGCATTACCTTGCTCTGCTGCTTTTCGAAACCAAAATTCAGCTTGTTTTTCATCTGCTGCTACCCCCTTAGCATTAAATAGCATTTCACCAACTTTATACTGTGCTGGAATATTACCTGCTTCAGCAGCACTCAAACAGACCTTAAATGCATTAAAAAAATCGGCTTTATTGTATGCCGTATCACATTTTACTTCGTCCGTCTCAGCTTGAGCAAAAGCAACGAAAAAGACCAACAAACAAATGCCGTTCAGTAGAAATACGGTGTACTTTTGCATATTATACCTCATGAATTAAGTAAAGAATAATTATCTTGCATGCAAGACGCAATAATCGGCAATATATTTTGAATTGATTGATACTGTAAATGGTCGGAGAAATCACGCTCATTGACTTTGTAGTCACCATCACTAGCTAAACGGATTTTATTGGTTGAGATTAGTTCGCGAATTTCTTTTGAAGTAAATACTAATGATATGTGGGGTGAACGAAGTAATAGAATGGCAATCCAATTTAACCCTGAGGCATTTAATTCAGCGATTCGATTTGCAGTAATTCCCCAAAAACAGGGAGTGCTATTACTTTCCTTAATGTACAGGAGTTGTTTGCCATTCTGATTCGTATAAAGATATATATTCTTACTCGACGGTCTTGCATCAGCCCATTTTTGCAGCGAAAAAATTTGCGAGCTATAACAACTCCCAAGTTGCTTGATAAATTCGTTTACGTTGTTAAATATCATATCACCACCTACTTGACACCTCTTAGTTAACAGTTCGTAGGTCGCGTTACGCTTTTCAACGCGACGTTTCGATGTCTGGGGCATCAATCCCGTTGCGTTTCACGATGAGACTGTTCAACGGCAACCTGCAAAATACCACATTCTTCACATCATCCCTTACCCGCTCGGCAGCTTGCAGACGTATCTACGCGGACATTCGTTTTCTTATCCATGTCGGATTCCGTCGACAATCAAGCACTGCATAAATCAATACAGTATTGCCATCAATCTTGAAATAAACAGCAAAAGGAAATTTTTTTGCCAACAGCCGTTGATAGTGACGAAAGAACCTGGCATAAATGCCAGCATAGAGAATCAATGAATCAATGTCAGCGTACAATGATCGAGGAAATATTCACCCAGACCCTGCTCTTGGCGTTCGTAAAAGCGAGCACCGTCAATCAAGTCTTGTGCGGCTGAATCAAGAATGCGAATTTTCACGTCAATGTTTCGCTAATTCTTTTCTTGGCGGCGCTCCAATCCTCAAACACAGCTTCACCAACACAAATGCTCTGTTCTCGATCCATCAAAATATTTTGGTGCCATTCCGGTGACTGCAACTGATCTGAGTGGCGGCAGAGATTATCCCACAAATCTTCCATCGTTCGCATTTTGTCTTGAATAGTCATCTGTTCCAGAGGAAGCACGTTATACATAAATCACCTCATTTTATATTTCCACTACTACGCAACCAAACCATTACAGATAATTTTTGCCATTTTTTTGAGGCTGTATTCTTTAAAATCAGCTTTTCAAATCATCAATCATCTTCTTAATTACCGCTGCCAGTGGTGAAACATGTTTACTGCACATCCAATTCGACATCAAGTGGCAACAGTATTACTTCAACTCGTCGATGACGTAAATTCCTGGGCATCTTCAGCGTTTCAGGCAATTACCGATATATTTTTCGCATAGCCTCCATGATTCATTCTCCTTTATTGCGTGCGGTACAAACCCGTCCAACGGCAACCTGCAAAACCACTCACGCCACCGCACCCTTCTCATCATTCCTACCTGCTTGCCGATTTGCAGGTACTTATTTGTAGTAGCAATCAAGATTACACTTATTTCAGGACAGACCCTAAAGGTTTTCAAAACCTTTAGGGTCTATAAAATGTCATCTTGAAGGCAAAATGGTATTACTAATAAATCAAGCCGTTTTTATTTATCAGTATCCTTAAAGCTGTCTTGTGCACAATGCAGAACTGCAAGTACATCAATACCATCTGATTTGATATAGTAAATTATCCGATAACTCCCTTCGATAATCTGCCGAATCTGTTTCAGGCTGTATTCCGGAACTTCTATGCCGGAAAAAGGAAAATGAGCAATCTGTGTTGAGCGTCTTGTCAGTCGATCAATCATACGTTTGGCATAGAAGGCTGAATCGCGAGCGATGTAGCGATAAATCTCATCCAGATGTTCCTGTGCTGTATCAGTCCAGAATACCATCATGCCGGTAGACCGTATTTTTCACGCACTTCCTGAACAGTAGTGCCGCGACCCGAACGACTGTCTGCAAGGCCAGATTCGATAGCTTGCCGAACATAAATTTTTTGCATCAGATCATCCCACGATGCCTCATCAGATAAATTCTCCACCAAAGCGAGAGCCTCTACTTTTATGTTTTGTGCGCACATATTTTTTCTCCTCTGTCATGAATATATAACATTAAACCCGTTGCGTTTCACGATGAGACTGTTCAACGG
>CAYQMO010000064.1:0-15360 GCA_964418315.1 uncultured Geobacter sp.
AAGGGAAAGCAATGGCAGTATGGATCTCGTCATCATGAAATAATCGATCAACGCTCGTTCGGTGCATTCGTGGAATCGAGCGGGAGACTCTAGTTCAAGTACCGGATACTCATGCAGTAATTCGATAATCAAACTCTCGATGTTATGTAATGTATTGTTCATGTCGTGAAGTATTGATTTACGCTGTTCGACGAAATAAACAAATTGAGGCATGCCAAGCCACTGCTTGGCCATGAGGTTTATCAATTCACGCGAGGCTGAAATTTTGCTGTCAACGAGATCAAGATGTAACAGACGCAAAGCGCAATCAAGCAAACTACTCAAGATGCCGAGTGAGTCTCCGTCGAGGTAAGCGGCGAGTGATTCATCAATACGCTGTCGTAACGTAAGGTCTTCTCGTTTTTGAATGACTCCATGTAATGCCATATCGGCATATTCGGCAACAATGCGCTGGTCAAAATCCTGATCTGAATTTCTGCGCCAGTAAGAATCGTCATGACGCAGATAAAGCCCCATGGGTGAAGCCAGAAAGGCAAAACGAAACCCCAATGCACCGGCAGCTGACCAGAAAGCCCAATCCGCGGAGGGCCCATAACGTGTCTCACAAAAATAACCGGCATGCAAATGCAGACTACGTCGCCAAACCGGCATGCAGTGAGGTAGATTGTACGATTTCACACCGCTGGTATCTCGCATAAACAATCTGTCAGCAGCGTAACAAGGTGATTCCTCGGCGTTGAATAAAAGGTCGGAATCATGCGCATCATCCCATGGAATATTGGGCTGAGTAGTTACCCGAAGTTGGGTGCTGACAACGGCAATATCGGGATGCGCCTCCAGATGATCAACCAGTGTCGTTAGATGCTCGGGTGCGCGACGATCATCCAGATTCGCATTGGTCAGATATTGAGCACCAGAAAGTCGTGCTGCCAGGTTCCAGACTGAATAAAGGCCGGGGTCTTTTACAATATTGATGTAAACAGCATTTACGTTTTGAAGAACATGATCAAGAATATCGATATGTTCATTATCTTGTGAATCTGCACGAATTAAAAAGTGCTCGTATTGAGGATAGTTACTCCATTTGCATGTATTTTCGATAAAGCCCCTCATGAATTCACTGCCATTATGAATGGAAGTGAGTACAGAAGCAGTAAACACTACCGGTACAACATTGGCTATCCATTCGTCAAACCGGGGCTGCCAACTCTTGTCAGTTGCTTCAACCAGAGGGCGACATAATGAGACAGTCCATTCGGATTCACCTGTCAAGCGAAGAAAAACATCTGTCGCCCAAATGCAGGGTAATGAATTCGGATGTACAAAAACAAGGTCAAATCGGTGCAGCAGTTTGTCCGATAGTGTCATCGAACTACTGATATGTACAAAATTACCGGAAGAAGACAACAGAACTGTCTTGTCTTTCTTCAGTAGCACGGTACATCCCTGCGTTAACGTGAAGAGCGTATTACGCTTGATAACGGATTCATCAATATCAATCTCGAATAAAACAAGCCGAACTTGTCTGCCACATCCCTTAACAAGGAGACCACACCAGGCAATCCAGCACGCTTTCTCGTATGATGAAAGTGAGGCAAGATCAAGAAAAAGTTCCAGCAGGGTGGATTTTGAGCTGAGAGAGTCCTCGCTAAGGATGCTGGCCAAACTGACAGTAGTTTCGCTTCGAACAGACCTGACAGAAGATGGCGAGCTAAGGACCAATTGAAACAGGAGGTCTGAAAACCGCTTTGATACTTGCTCCGAAGCCGAGAATGATTGATGCCGCAACAAGGCATTATTCCCCATGCGTTTCAAGGCCGGTCGGCCAAGGTCATAAGCTCGAGCAAGAGTTGAACGCAAGTCAACGTTGTGCTTGTAGACCAACGCGTCTTCACCATCTTCAACCAAAGAGGAAAACATTCCGCTTGAAGGGACAATTGTCGGCAACGAAAACGTAGTAGCTTGATAAAAACTGCCTGAGGTCAAAATTTCCCGGTAAGGGAGAACAGCGATATCCGAGTTGCTGCAAAGCCAGGCAAGTTCATGATCTGATATGCGTCGATTGATAAAGATGATCTTTTGACGCAGAGAGTCGGGTAATAGAGCATGTTCACGCAACAAGGACTTGTCCAGAACAACACCGGCAAAGAGAAGCCGGGAATTTTGCAACTGTCCTGACTTGAGCGCGGCAACATAATCGAACAGGAGGGCAAGTCCACCCTTGTAGGGACGTAGCAATCCGAAGCAGAGATAGGTAAGGCCGTTAAAATCACTGCATCCATCAATTTCAGTTGGACATATCTGATCAATGGAAAACATCGAGTCATAGAGGGGATGAGGTAGGACATGAACTCGATCGGTGATGTCCCTGTGGCATGCAGTCTCAAGCGCAGATTGGGAATCCGGGCTGTGAATCAGTATCAAATCTGCTAGTTGAATCATCTGGCAAAGACATTGATGGTTCAGTTGACGAAGATCCGGGTTGTTGATGTCATGGTCGTAAAGATTATGGACGGTCCAGATAATCTTCCCGCCAAGAACGCGAAATTGCCGAAGCCGGCTAAAGTAATGTTCGATGGACTGTGTGTCGGGTGCTGAGGGTTCGATTCCAGTATAAATATCCCTGAGCCAGTGCTGATGAAATATAACAGTGGAATCGTTATTTACCAGCCTTGCTGGCAGGTATGAGACTTCACTGGAAGTGATTGGAGTGTGGGCAACACCTGAAGCAGGGAGGGCGGAATAGAGCAGACTCTGGTAATGGTTTGCTGTATTCTCCGGTGAGAAGTAAAGAGTTAAATGATCATTCCGAGAATTATTGAAAGCGGTTCCTGACTCGATTCTATGTAATTCAAGTAACCACCACCATGGATTGGTTAATGGTAAGTTGGTGCTGTCCCTGGGAAAGGAAGTAAAAGCGGCAGGAAAATCTTTCTGTCGCAGTAGCAATCTTGCACGGTTTATTGAATGAAGTTCAGAGATCACGCGAAATTACTTGATGGAAATAACGTCAAAACCCGACATCTTGACAATTTTATGATTGGGTGTGAGATGTGCTATTTCGCGCAGAAAAATCTGGTGCCATGAGATGGTTGTGAGAAATAGTTTATTGCCTTGATAAGCAAATGGACATAATTTTCTATTATGGTTAAGCATATACTTGATGAATCCCTCGTGGACACCTGGCCACTCCTGATTATAATAATCATCTAGGATAATAACGCCTCCACCGGTGATTAATTGAGATGACAGATGTATATCATGTAAAGTATGCTCGCAGGTGTGACCTCCATCGACACTGATTAATCTTGCAGATCCAATTTTTGAACGAATGTCCTCCGGCTGGAGATCCAGGCTGTCAGCCTCAAGTGACATGATATGAAAAGGGTTAGGGCAGTAGCTGTCAACATTACTTGAAAATGCTTCATAACCTCCTCGCCCGCTGTGGTCGATATTGAGTTCCTGTTTGCTGAATAAATCGATTGCCAAGGCAAATTCGTCAGTTCTCAATAATTGGCAAAGTAGAATAAAAAATTTTCCGTGGTGAACGCCAATCTCGAAAATCCCGCCCTGAATTTGATGATGATCCTGTACTATGGAAATACTTTTTAAAATATTCTTTATGGTGGGTACAACCCAGCCTTCAATTTTGTTGAAACCAGACTCCATGAACGAGTCAATTCTTTCAATCGCGGTGCTGTCCATGATAACCCAATATAAAAATTGATAAAAGAGTGTTGAGCCTGTGTAATTAGCATCAGAACAATTGAAGTATTCTGTTGATAATGTAAATTGAATGCTTGAACCGTCGGGTTATGACAATGGATATCCGAGAAGAATGGACATTTGATTAAGAAAGGGTAGACTCCTTAAAAACGGAGCGCTGTCATCCAGTCGCCATCGAGTTCCAATTGCCTTGTTTAATCTGCTAGCCGAAAATGGTATGTCAAGGCGCTTGATACATTCAACATTCAAAAACAATCTACTGTCTTGATCGCAACCCAGGTAACGTGCCAGTCGGTTTAATTCGGCAGTACTGTCAGAAGAAAAATCCTCATAGTTGACAATCAAGGAAGTATTGGACAGCTTCCATCGATAAGCTACTTCGGACCAAAAGGTGCTCATGGCTACAGCACCGGTCATCGTGAAGCAGTCAGAGAATTGCTGACTACCTTCCAACATTGATCTTTGCGCGTGATCCTTTGCAGAAATGACAACATCTCTTGGATCCCTCTGTATGAACACCATTTTTATACTGCCCTGACGCAAAGCATCAAGAAGGTGAACATTGGTATCAGAATGTACCTTTACAAGAATATCTCCATGCTGATTTGATAAGTTGATCAGATATTGTAAAGTTTCCAACGAAATCGATGAATTGTCATTGCTTTCAACAAAATAGCCCGAACCTGGAATAATCCCGGTGGATATTGCATTTTTCAAAAATGGTAGTCCATCAGTCTTGTTAAATGCTTCGAGCAAGGATTGTGCACAGTAATAGTATGATGTGCTGCCGGCTTTAGGCATTGAGTTGATAAAGAAAAGCATGAACTGTGTTGACAGATAGTATGAGATTTAAGTAAAAGTACGACCTGTTAATAAATGCAGCATTAATTGTTAATGCGGTTGTATTGGAAGTCAATTAATTTAACATAAAAGCTGTAACAGGAAAAGAATGCCGTTGACAATTGGAGTGCTGTTGAGAAGGTAATATCCATTGGAGTTGTATTGATTTTATCAAACATAATGTATTTGAATGCTATGGTTACAAACGTAAGTTTGTTCCCTTGTTATTGAAGCAACAAAAGAGCTGATATAACCCTTAGATTGTAGTTTGATCGGCATCGGATCTAACCAACTTGATCTTGCTTTCAAGCTTGAATGTTTTAACGATAGTCATTGCAATTTCGTAATAGCTGCTGGAAACACCGGCAATTATGTTCAGTCTGTTGAGGTCGAGAATATCCAGAAACGAGTCGAAACTATCGCTCGTGTGAATGTGAATACTCATGCTGGGAAACTTTTCCTCAATACATGTATTTCTCGTGGTAATGTAAGAGTCCAGAGAGGACAGTCTTCCACCTCCGGGATTGGACCATATATTTAATCTCGGTTCCTGTACCGGTTTGGAAAATCCGAAAATATCATCGTAAAAATCCATTTTGCAACCGGAAAATATATCGTTGTGTTTTATAAATTTCTTTGTTGTAAGCTGGCCTTGAAGGTCGAGAATAATGGAAGCAAGATCGACCATGCTGTCAAACTCGACAATGTTTTGCTCTGAAATAAATGGGAAGTTAAGTCTCTGTACAAAGCCAATTCTATCTGTTATACACAAACCACCGGAAACCAGTATTTCGGATATCCTGAAGGAAATATCGCTGTTCAACGAAATATTGACTGAGGCATTCGAATTTGCATGGAGTGAATTGGATTGGCGATAATTTTCGGTTCGGAGCAGAGCAATGGGAACTTTGTTATCTCTCAAGCCTTCGAGAATGTGCTTTCTGAATTTGTGAGTAGACAGTATATTGCCAACGTGAATGACAGAGTTGGAAACCAGTTGATCTTCCCAGCATGAATTTCTGTTATGATTTGCGAACCCGATTGGAAAATAAAAAAAGCGTTTGAAATCCTCTTTGTGACGTGCAAACCAGTGAGCATGTTGAGGATTGTTGACAAAGAATACTTTGGATATACATTTGCTGTGAGAAAGCGATATCAAAGAAAGCAGTCCATTCAAAGGGCCATGCTGAGTATCGCCGACAAAAAGATATACCTCGCCTGTGTAGTTTCTGATATCTAGTAGATGTATATTAGAAATGGTAAAGGAATCGAGAAACAGAAGAATGGGGTGGTTGCTTCTGCTTATTTTTTCCAGTTCTTCTAGTAGGTAGGTTCCCCAACGGCCTTCATAATATGACTGGTAATAAAATGGGTTGATATCCAAACGTGATTTTGGGAAATCGGCCAGTAATGGAAGATTGATTTTATGTGCGTGAATGCATAGAGGCTTTTTTTCAGGTGGCATAAATATATCTTCCTTCATACCATGCAGAAAAATCGATGCTGGACGATCTTTGCCACGGGTCTACCTGGTGAACTCTCATCAAATCCTTGCGAACAAAAATGCAATCTACCTGAGATAAACATCCCTTGTAGTAGCAAGGGTCAACAATATCTACAATTTGATAACCAAGTTGGTCAAGTAAGGATACTCTTCCAAGCAGTTTAACTATCGGTATCTCGAGTACTATAACTGAGAATTGCGAGAACCCTCTAGAATATCCTCCTCGGTGCCATCCACATCTATCTTGAGCAAAAAATTGTACTTATCATTCGATGCGCAGCATTCCGCCTTATGCAATTCAAGTAGGGTATCCACCCTCTTTGTATCAATAATCAACTTGGATATAAGGTCTTCATTCGGGATGTCTGCATTAACATCGAATAATCGACTATGAGTGACTTCCGTACCTCCCCGCTTGCCGTACTCGCATAATACAAGTTTTTCGTTTGATTTGCCTGCGGCACATTTCAATAGAAGATGATCAATGTTTTTTGACTTGTAGATTGATTCTATGTTTGTGTGAAATGATCTGACTGGCTCAACCAGAATGTGTTTTATATCCGGAAAACAGTGAATAAGCGGGTATGTGCAGGTCAGAATTCCAACATCAAAAATGAAGTCAACCGGAACATTGCATCCTTTTAAATATTCAAGTCCCTGAATCATTGATGGGAGTCTTTGCGCTGATTGCATATAGTGTCCGGCCAAGTAATGGATTGTAGATGAATTCTTAGTTGATGCTGAAGTCAATCAGACTTTCAAGATAGGCAAAATCAGGTATATAATTGGGTGGAGATGGATTCATTCTGCTTATATAAATGGAATGCAAATGTGCGGCAATATTTTCATGCCCAGTATCACACCTCATATATGAATTGGGATTCACGTAATAGTATGAGGCTGGTATGGGTACTATTGAGAATGTTAACCCAAGATCAATGCCGCGTAACCATAACTCAAAATCGGCTGCACTTCTGTTGTTTGATTCATTGAAATACCCGCACTTCTCGTGAATGCGTTTTCTCCAAATTGGCATGCAATGCGGTATGCAGTTGGATTGTATATGGTCACCTTCGATCTTGAACAAATCACTAATCGTATAATTCCCTTCCATCCATGAGTAAAAAATGTATGGGGCTGATTCCTTGAATGAATATATGTCGGCAGTATAATCATGCATAGGCACTACATGAGTGCTGACCAAGTCCAGGTCATTATTCTTGTCCAATGCAGAAATCAATGCTTCAAGTTGCAGTGGATGTCTCCGATCGTCAAGATTGGCATTCCCGACATATTCTGTGCTTGAAATATGAATGCCAAGGTTCCATATCTCATAGAGTCCTGGATCAGACTTTAACTTAAAGTATTTTATGTTCTTAAATTTTGCCAGGTAGGGGGCTATATGCTTCAAATCCTTATCTGACGAATTTGCATCAAATATAATCAAATTAATTGATTTGAATAATGGTGACATGGCAAGATTATTGATGAAAGTATCTAGATATTTCTCACCATTGAACATAGAAGTTAAAAGTGTAGCTTTGTAGGAAACCTTATCAAAAGTGGGTGCTGCCGTGTAGTTAGATAACTCATATAACTCGAAATTCCATTCGAATTCGGATGATTTTATGGTATCAAATTTCAGTAATGCACAAACTCTTCTCATTACTGGTAAGGCAATGTTTGCCAACCACTCATCCCAATATTGAATATTGGTTGAGTCGAATTTGTACTTTACTATTCTTTCAATAACACAGAAACTATCTATTCCACGTATGTCAATGATGGACGGCAATCCATTGCAATCTGAGTGATTGAAAATTTGAGTGGATTTTGTGCTGAATCTGTTTGTGGCTTTGGAGGCGACAATAAATTTACCTGAAATATTATTCCTCGAGGCAATGTAATGAATAAGCTCGGGGACTGTGGCTAATAATGTTAATATGCTGTTCTTGATTTTTATATTATTGCAGCGATTCAATGTGTGATTTAATTCGGAAAGATGAATCGGTAGTATATCGAACTGACTTGATTCAATGCTTGTAATCACCCTGCCCGTAGCAGAAAAAAGATTGACAATGCTGTTATGGTCGTCAAGAGTCATAGAATAGTTGAAATCTGTCCCGCTTTCTTGGAAAGTATTTGACGCACTATCGTTAGGAATGTGCAACTAATGTATTGGACAGAAGGCTTACAAATTGTTGATATTTGATATGTATTTGACTATGCATGTATATCGTCACCCAGAACACTCGCCAGTAGTTTCTTGCGGTTCTCAAGGTACCATACTGCGTTGAGTCCATTGTTTGGAAATGCTGCAAACATATAGGTAAACAATGGAATATCCCAGTAATTTTCATCCACTTTATTTCCGAAGAAATCATATATCACATAATCAATTGAATTGAAAAATTCAAAAAAAGTAGTTTTCGAATAGTTATAGTGAGCGGCACTCTTGGACAGACCGTTTTCAAAAACAAGAAATGGCCTATCTCTGAGGATGATTTGCATTGATCCCTGCAAGGCATTGAATTCACCTCCTTCCAGATCGAGTTTCATGAAACTTACGGGACTGGTACTTTCTGTTATTTGAGGTAGCGCATCACATTTTGTAATCGGTACAGTGAGCCTAACCCAGTTTGTCACATCAGAGATTTCACGCTGAATTATTCCTGAATAACCAGGAGAGTTTTGAGCAACGTTGAATTCGGAAAAACCGACCATATTGCCAATAGCTGTTTGAATAATTGTGAGTCTCGTCTCATTGGCAAATTGCCTGCTTAGACGGTCAGCCAATTCAGGTATCGCTTCTATTGCGATTACATTATTGATGTCAAAACGCTTCAACATGTTTTTTGTATGTGTTCCAACATGGGCTCCACAATCAACAAATGTGCCATGCACCGGAACTGCATCAATCAGTTTCTCGACAAAACTTTCATATAAAGACTGATTCTTTTGAAACATGGTTAATTCATTGGATTTAAACATTAATAATGCTCCATTGTGCAACTAATATTCATGGTTATGAAAGCTTGGTCCAGGCAGTCCAATCTATTGATTCAAATTTCTTGAAAGGGTGGAAATCTAAATCAGATGAGACAACCCTGTTGTTGACAAAAACGAGATCAACCTGTTGAAGTTGGTTGTGGTAATAGCATATATCGGTAATGTCGAACAACCTCATGCCAAGTGACTCCAGGAGTCTTACGCGTGAGGATAATTTTGATACTGGTGATTCCAAAAACACGACGAGAGCGTTACTAACGGTCCGGGTTCCGCCCTCAATAATTTTCTCCTCAATTCCATCAACGTCAATTTTGACAATGTAGTTTTGAAGGTTTGCGAAAGCAGTATCCAGAGTGATCACGGGAGTTTTGACTATTTCGACTAAACCATCCAAAGAAGTTACTACTTCGGGCAGTAATTGCGAATGGGTAATTTTGCCGCTGCCATCTAGGCTTTGAAGGTGCTGGTTAAGAACGCCCTCGTAATCCGAGGCGGCAGCCTTGATTAATTCGTGGGAAATGAACGATTTGCTATAGTTGGTAATTATTGATTCATGATAAAGTTGAACTGGTTCAATTAGATAGTGAAATGCTTCAGGAAGTTCGGACATCAAAAATGGAGTGCTGTATTGAACTCCTACATCAATGACAAAATCAATTTTGACCTTGAGCAGGGTTTTCAAGAGATTCAATGATGCGGTATTTGTTGGCTGTCTCATCAGGTTTTTTCCGGATCAAGATAGTTTGGTTTCAGCGTATTGCAAGTATGAAAAATCATCCCTAAATATCCGCTGCACCTGTTCCATTTCGATTTTGGTATAGTATTTATCAATAGATTCACTTGCCCTGGTTGGTGGAAAATTAACAGCCTGTTGAGTGGGAAATGGTATATCGCATTTCAACCAGTCAAGGATGATTTGTGCATCCTTGTGCAAGTTTTCTATTCTTCCGATAAAATCAAATGTGTATTCAGATTTACCAAGAATCTCTGTCTGTGGTATCCAGTGCTCATTTCCTACAAGTGGGTCGCCGGAAAATTCTATCCACTCGAGGAAACATGAAAAGTCGACATAATTTAATTCAGGATGTTTTGTTTGCCGATATTTGTCTATTACTGTGAAAACCTGGTAAAAATAAACGTCTCTATCTGGAGGGGCGTTGTCTTGTGCGAATGGTTTTATTTTGTTTAGATAGGCGGATAATATTCTTGAATACGGATTTCTTACGAAGGTAAGCTTTGCGATGTTTTTATCCATCAACAAATCAATGCCATTAGGCATTTTTGAAATATATGATAGTCCGCTTTTATTTCTGTCATGTGCAAGCCGTGCATCAAGGTAATCTTTATGTCCATCAAGATATCTCAAAATGCATTTCCAATTGGTACATGCAACCTTGGGAATGTATGCAAAAATAACATTTGCGTTTCTACTGTAAATAAAATTATCAAGTATTGCCATCTTTAATCCTGATTTATAAAATTATGATAGACATGGCTGCCTATTAATTCCAGTTCTCTTTTGAAGCGATCTATTGAAAATAATTCTTCACGCTTTTGTAAATGACTACGTACCCCTAATCTGGAACCGTCCTTGACCAACTGTCTTGCGATTTCGTCGGCCTCCTGTTGGTTATTGAAGAATAGTGGATAGTCATGACCCAGATACTCCTCAAAAGCTGGATGTCGATTTATCATAAGCGCAGCGCCAGAACTGATGCATTCGGATATCAGATTACTTCCTGAAGGTTGATGGTAGAAATTAAAAATAATTCCCCATCTAAGTATGCGCTGATAGTCTTCATTGGAAGCTGTATATATATGTTCTACATATTCTTCGATTGGATTTAATCCGGCCAGAGCCAAATCTTTGTTTACCACTTCCTTGATAAAATATTCCTTCGAAAGCTTCTTTGGTACCAGAAGTGTCTTGAATTTCCTGTTCACACCAAGTTTGGCAAATGCTGCAAACGAGCGTAAATGCCAGCCAATATGAAAGAACATATTGCTCAGCTTAGATTGATCATCACTGCTTAAAGTATCCGCATTTTTCGTGTTCATGGGAATATTTGGATGAAATAGCTTGTACACAGGTATGTTCCATCTTTCCCTTTCCAAATGCCTTGACAGGTAGACTCGATTATCTTCGCTAAGAACAATCAGTCCCTTGCAGGTTGGCAAGCTGAATTGAAAGCGTGGCTCTTCTAGAAGGCAATCCAGATTTTGTCCTTTGTGATCGTACACTTCATTTTGATGGGGGGTGGTATGAACAAAGCCAAGCCAATTTCTATTGAATTGAAAGTTGCTTTCTTTCGGGTCGGGATTCCAAAAGAAATTTCTTTCAACGAAAAAGTCCAAAAGCAGATTACCAGGGCTGTCTACAAAATGACTCGCGACTTGATCCCGAACCCAGTTCCACCCAAGAAAATGATGATCACCATAACTTCCTCCCATTCTTGAAAGGTCAAAACACCTTCTCGCAGCCCAAGCTCTGAGTGTTTCCGATCCTCGTGACAATGCCAAAGACCATAGCAACTGATCATCTTTTTCCTGGCGTCGGTGTGCCTGATCGTGACTAATAAAGAATAATGCCGGGTAATCTGCTTGTCGAAGCCTTAAGCCATTTGCGCTTGCATTGATCCATAATGCAAGATCAGCAAAGCATCCATATTTGTTTTCATCGAAGTAGCCGGCTCTTTCATGTAGTGAGCGTCTCCATACCGGCGATGCATTGGGTATGCAGTACGAAGATAACTTTCCTTCGGGAAGAACCTGAAATAAATCTCTGTGATCATAGAATCCATCAATTAGCTTTGAATGTGATGGTTTCGCAGTATCCGATGATCCGTTTACTGTCACACGTGTTTCAAACCAGCGTTGCTCTCTGCCTGCCTTACTAAGTTCTGACATGGCTGCCTGATAGGAGGTTACCACGTCATCATCGAATGGGACTGTGACTGGACTCGCAAGATCGGCAAGATTTGCATCGAGTAGTGAAAGGCAGGATGGAAGCCATTCCCTTCCTCTTAGGTCATCTATGTTTAAATTTCCAACATACATTGAACGTATGTTTCGGATAGCCGTATTCCAGAGTTCATAAAGCCCCGGATCCTTGTATACAGGAAAGTAAAAAACTCGATTATGGTTAGATAAAGAGCGCAACCTTTCGGTTATATCCTTTGAATGGCTGCCGACAACATCCAGCAACCATATAACCGCATCATTAGTGCTTGCCAGTATTTCATTCAGATCATGTTCGAATCTGTCAATGTATGCACTTGCGCGAAATGCACTTGAAAAAAGAGTAACACGGGTATTATCGGACTCAAGTACCGCAGCAGATATATATTCGGTGAACAGGTTTAAAGGACTGCTGGTCTTATAAATTGGATAAAAGACTCCGTTTGAAAGTGCAGTATCCATGAACTTCCAGTTATTGTCATTATTTTCATGCTTGTGGTCCTTTGCTGCGGAACCATTATCTATATAAACCTCTTCAGCGGGTCTGCTTATATTAGTATGCTTATAATCCGCGCCTGAACGGATTGACCGAATGATAAAGTCGATATCATCCATCCCCATGCCTACAAAATTCTCGTTGTAGCCATTAACAGATTCGAACCTGGCTCTTGAGATACCGATTCTACCGCAACTGCCATCCCAGATCAGATCATGGTTATGGTAGTCAGTGGATGATTCAAATAAATCATATTTTGACCATTGAACGTGGGATAAAGGGGCGGGGCCTATGGTCTGATGAAAGATAGCTTCCGGGAAGCGATTAAAATGATCAAGTATTATGTCTATATCATCTTTGTTTACATAATTATCGGCATCTACAGACATTAAATAACAACCCGTTGCCAAGCGATGTGCTACATTCTTTGCCGTAGCCATATGGAATTTCTTCCATGGTTCGGTTATTCGCCAATATTTTAAATTACCTGATATCAAGTCAAAGCAATACTGTTCCTCAATCATTTTGCAAATTTCCGGGCTATCACCCCCGCCAAAATCGACGAGTACTATTTCAATTTCAGTATTGCCTCTGATTGTAGCAAGATTATGTGACAGTGTATTTTTGAGTTGCCAGTGTCTATTATAAACGCTTGTTACCAATGACAGACGTTTTTCAATCTTCTTTCTGCTACTTAATTCCTGTGATTCAATGCTATCCTTTTGAAATTCCTTTCTTATCAACTTGTCATAATGTTCAACAAGTTTTCTTCTGGCCTGTTGGACAGTAGGTGACTTGGCTTCTGTTATTCTAGCATGAGCCTTTGCCAATGATACGCGAGCATTCAAAAAGTCCTCATTCAGGACTGCGTGCAGTGTTTCATTGCATATTGACCAAAATTCTGTCTTCATGTTTTTTAATCAGATTGTCAAGATATTATATGGAAGGATTGCTTAGTGATTTTATATTTATGTACCAGTCATCCCATTCTTTTTCTATTCTTTTGTAACCATTTGTGGTCATCAAAATCTTTATTTTTTCTCTTTGTTCTGTGAAATTGTGCTCTATTGTAAAGAAGCTAACATTCCATTTTTCGAATGGAAAAGTGCTTAACAAATCGTATTCACTTCCCTCCGTATCAATGCTTATATAATCTATATCCGATGGTGCATGATGTTGTTCCAGGAAGTCGTCCAGAGATATTGTTGTAAGCGCTGTTACATGTCCTGCGTCGTAATACGCACTTCTTTTGCTTTTATGTTGGTCAGATTCGGCGAATTCTTTGCTGCCTCCGTAGGCATCGGCAAGAATAAACTCTATTACATCTCCCGTTACACGTCCTATGTACTGATCAGAAACAAGACATTTTCTATTATGTTTAAGTTGCGAGAAAAATTTCGGGTTTGGTTCGGCGCAAATACCTTGCCACCCGAATTCCTTTTCAAGTAGCCATGTGTTACTCAGTAAAATACCATTTGTAGCGCCAAACTCGACGAAGAAACCCCCGCGTTTAAAGTTAGTATTTGACAATACCCAGATATCTTGTCCCAGTTGGCTTACACTCATCTGTTCGATTTTTAAAAGCCAGTCAGGATCTTTTCTATAGTCTCCACCACTGCCTATACTGGATTGTGGTTCAAAGATTTGTTTTCTTTGTTGTGCCAGTGACAATTCGTGGTGCAGAAGTTCTATTTCAGTTTCTATAATTTTAATGCGTGAACTATCGATGGAGACTTGCTGTTTTATTGAAGTGATCTGTTTATCGATCAAATTGGCGGCTTGAGGTAACAAGCCCAATTTGGTGGCTTCCTGCACTGCTCGTGTTTCACTTATTACAGTCTTGTCTGCATCAGGCAAGGATATGCTTACTGCCTTTTCAAAATGTGCAATCGCTTGCTTGTTGTTGGCACTTGCAAGTGCCACTCTCCCCAATGTGTTGTACACACCAGATATCAGTATTTGAGAAATCAAACGTTTACTTATTCCCCACTCCTTTGCCATCTGAATAAATACTACTGCTTTTTCTCTGTCATTGGTTTGCAGTTTTCCGGCAGCAGCTAGAAGTGCCAATTTTGCCCTCTCTGGGTGATGTTGAATAGCGCTTATATCCATTCTTGAAAGGCTTTCCCAGTCACCAAATTGCCATTGACTTCTAGCCTTGTCAAGCAGGTTTTCATCGTATACGATTGGATATACCTGTTTGGATAACACATCATTTGTTATTGACTGATGCATATTCTGATTATTGCCGGATTCGATGCCTGACGAATCTGATTTCAATAATTCAAGGTCTGGGTTGTTTTCTATATTCAAATCCTTAATCTTGACTATTGGGTCCGGTGCCGAGTACGTGGAATTCCCTTTGCGAAATTTATGCGCTGTTTTTGGCATTTTAAGCCAATGTAATTTTCTTTTTACTCTACGCACGGATTGCATTCTCTGTATGTTGTCTGTCGGAAAACCACGATCAATGTGTGGAAATTCAAATTCCGCTATCTCTCAAAAGTACATCTTTTATCAGATCAATTTGCGCTTCCGCTCTAATTATTTCCTGATCCATCAGATTATGCCTTGCTTGCAATTCAGAATTTGTCTGTTCCAAATCGCGAGTACGCGCTGTGTTTTTCTCGTTAGATGAGGTTAACTCGAATATTGATTGATTAGCCTGGTCTAAAAGTATTTGTTGTTCCAGAATCTTTTTGGTTTTTTCGTCTCTTTCTTGAGCCAATTGCATGATTTTTGATTGACGTTCATTTGCAAGCCTGGTTTGATCGTCTCTAGCCTGAGTTAACTGTTCGATTTGACTCTGGCGTTCGGCAAGCAGCTT
>CAYQMO010000064.1:15460-17570 GCA_964418315.1 uncultured Geobacter sp.
GAGTTAACTGTTCGATTTGACTCTGGCGTTCGGCAAGCAGCTTGGCCGTTTCGTCGCGATCCTGCTTCAAACTCTGAAGAGAATCATTTTGACTGATAATTTTGAGAACTAAAGGATGCCGCTTATATAGAATCTGGGCATTAGGATAGATGGCTTCTCCAGCATTTTTGCTCAAATCGAAACCCAATCCGCTCAAATAGTCGGTAATTTCGGCTATTGGCATGTCTCCAGCGTATGCTTCTTCAATTTGCAGGCCAGTTACAATCATCCATTCAAATTTGTAAAGCAACTCGGGTTGAATTGACTTCAAAATGGATAGGTTGTTGCCCAGGGAGTTGAGAATCAGCAGATTCGTCCTGCCGATGGATAAATCCAATTCACTGACGACTTGAGATGCCCGCCTTGCCGGGACGGAAATTGATTTATCTATTTTCAGGTTCGAGCGTAGTTCGAGAATTCGAACGGGTTTTGATACGCTGTTGTAGCGGGTATTGTTGAGAATGTGCAGGTCTGTAAGTGATTCATTTCCGGCAACCAGTGTGTACGGACACAGTCTTTCCCGCGCGGCATCAATATCACGCTCCAGTTTCATGATATTTTCAGGATCTGATTCGTACAAAATCACCTGTTCCGGCATCAGGCGGCGTGTGAATGCAAGCATTTCCCCTTTCCCCGGGCCTACATAGACTAGGGAGCCTACCGGTTCACGGATAACTTGTTGTAATTGCTGAAGTAGCGTTTTCATTTTGATGTATTCACCAGCATTTCAGGAATGGCTTGTCGACTTGGTGTTCAAGGATGAGGGCGCCGACCTTCAGCGATGCCATAGGATATGTAATGGATAAGCGGGTTTAGTTGCGCCATTTTAATGTCAGGATTGCTTGACTGGTAGTAACTGGTATCGAATTTGAGCGAGGGGTCACGTCCTTCATCGGCGCCAAATTTCAGGTAGTGCTTGATCGGGTCAAGTCCGGATTTGGCAACATCCGCATATTCCTTCAGATACCAGTTTTCATCGAACAATCCGCTTTGCTTGATGAGCGAGATTTGACGCTTCAGCTTTCGTGCCGCTTTCTGCCTTTCTATATAGTTATTCACGAAGCCAGATTTATTATCCGGCGGAAGGGGGGCGGTTTCCACTGATTTATATTGTGTAGTCTGGACTGCTTCAGCCTGTTTTTTCTGTGTGTTGATAATGTTTTGATATTTTACAAAATAAGCGTCAAGTTCTTCCTGGGTATGATGAAGCTGCAGCAGCAGAAGACTATTTTCCCTGTTCCTGCTTTCACTGCGCTTCTTCTCCTTGTCTATTTCGTCTTCCAGCAGCGATATTTTTTCAAGCAGGACAGATTGATATTGTTCACTGGTTTGTCTGAAGTTATCGGCAATTGCGATGCTGTTCCGCATTGCATCAATTTCAAGTCTGGCTTGTTGAATCTGATCAAGCAGCGTCGTTTGCATCATTTCACTGGTGATTCTTCTCTCGTCTGCCTCTTCGGCTCGCTCTCGGGTTGCATCCAGATCACGCAGGGTTTCCTGAAGCTGATTACGCAGGCCGGACTGTTCAAGTTCAATCGTTTTGATGTAATCGCCCGAATCGTTTAATTGACAGCGGACCTTGTCCAGTTCACGCAGGTCTTCCTGCAACTGATCACGCAGGCGTGATTGTTCAAGTTCAATCGTATTGATGTAATCGCCGGAATCCTTGACCTGGCAGCGGGCCTTGTCCAGTTCTCGCCAAGCATTCTGCAATTCAAGCTGGATTTCTCTGGCCTTGCTTTCCTGCTCAGTCCTTCTGATTTGCTCGGATTCGAGTTCGCGCGAGCTCGCATTCAATTTCTCCTGAATCTGCTGTGCCTTCAGGTAGCCGGCTTTCAGTTCCTCCTGTGCGTGATTGAATTGAACACGCAGTCGATCATTTTCCCTGTTCTGTTCCTCGTTGTGCTTGAGTGCCTTCGCCAATTCACGCCGAGCCTCTTCAATCTGCTTGAGGCCTTCCGAGATCTTCGCTGTGTACTCCCTGGATTTGGTGCGCTCTCCTTCCAATTCGCGGGATTGTGCTTCCAGTCTTGATTCTATTTCCTGGATGCTCAGGTAGCTGGATGCAAGC
>CAYQMO010000065.1:0-17524 GCA_964418315.1 uncultured Geobacter sp.
TGCTGATCAACCCAAGCCAACTCCCCGACCAAAGCGCAAGAAAAAGGGAGAGGAAAGCTCGTAAGTAACTTACGACCAACTGTTTATTTGACTCTTTTTTCTTGACGTACCTGAACGTTGCAGATATTTTCAAACGCTTTTATTTCAGGAATTATTTCGTTGTGAAAGGTTTAATTACCAGCATGGAAGAACTCAGTGAACTCCTGCTTCAGAGACGCCGCAAGGTTGATGCGCTCTGGGAAGCTGGCATAAACCCATACCCGAACGATTTTAAGCCTCAACATACTTCGGCAGACGTTGTTGCCGGATATGGAGCGGTTGAACAACTTGACGCCAAAGATGTGCACATATCCGTTGCCGGTCGTATTCTGGCTCGCAGATCTTTTGGTAAAGCCGCATTCATTCAGCTTCAGGATCGCAAGGGACGTCTGCAGCTCTATGTCAAAAAAGATGAAATCGGCGAGGATGCTTTTGCTCTGTTCGAGTCATTTGATATCGGCGATATCATCGGTGCTGAAGGGTATCCGTTCCGGACGAAGACCGGTGAACTTTCACTCCATATCCGCTCCATAAGACTACTGGTAAAATCACTGCTGCCTCTGCCTGAAAAATTCCACGGCCTGACCGATATTGAAACACGCTACCGCCAACGCTACGTTGATTTGATAGTTAATCCTGAAGTGCGTGAAATATTCGTCAAACGCTCCCGAATTATCAACCTGATCCGCAGCTTCATGACCGGTCGTGATTTTCTCGAAGTCGAGACGCCGATGATGCACCAGATTCCAGGTGGTGCGACGGCACGTCCGTTCATTACCCACCATAACACACTCGATATGGAGCTGTATCTCCGGGTTGCTCCGGAGTTGTATCTGAAGCGACTCGTAGTCGGCGGACTGGAGCGTGTTTTCGAAATAAACCGCAACTTCCGCAATGAGGGTATTTCCGTACGTCACAATCCGGAATTCACCATGATGGAATTCTACCAGGCGTATGCAACTTATGAAGATCTGATGGATTTTACCGAAGAACTCTTCTGCCACGTCGCCCAGGATATTCTCGGCACGCTTCAATTTACCAACCAGGGGCTTGATATCAGCTTTGAGCGTCCCTGGAAGCGCTTAACCGTGCGCGAGGCAATTCTGGAGTATGGCGATATTGAGGCAAAACAGCTCGACGATCGTGACCTTGCCCTGTCATTTGCCCGCAGCATCGGTCTGCTGCTGCCGGAAGGGATATCATTTGGCAAGCTGTTGATGGAAATTTTTGAGGAGGTGGCTGAGCATAAACTTATCCAGCCGACTTTTATCACCGCTTACCCGACCGAGGTTTCGCCACTATCGCGCAAGAATGACCATAACCCGGAAATTGTTGATCGTTTTGAGTTGATCATCGGCGGTCGCGAAATCGCCAATGCTTTCTCGGAATTGAATGATCCGATCGATCAGAAAGAGCGCTTTCTGGCTCAGGTAGCCGAAAAAGACAAGGGTGACGAAGAGGCGCACTATATGGATGAGGATTATGTTCGCGCACTGGAGTATGGACTGCCGCCAACGGCAGGTGAAGGCATTGGCATCGACCGGCTCGTCATGCTGCTGACCGACTCTCCGTCGATCAGGGACGTCATACTGTTTCCACAGTTGCGCAAGGAAGTCAAATAAACGATGCACCTTGAACTATTTATTGGCTTGCGCTACCTGAAAGCCAAACGTAAATCCACCTTCATCTCCATTATCACGTTTATCTCTACCGCCGGTGTCGCCCTGGGTGTCATGGCGCTGATTGTGGTGCTTGCGGTTATGACCGGCTTTGAAAATGATCTGAAAGATAAAATACTCGGCACAAACGCCCATATAGTGGTAATCAAAAGTGGCGCACCGATGGAAGAATACCGAACGGTAATGGAAAAACTCCAGCGTTTTCCAGGCGTCCAGGCAGCGACACCGTTCATATATAACCAGGTCATGCTCTCTTCCGGCAAAAGTGTATCCGGTGTTGTGTTGCGCGGTATCGACGTCGCCACTGACCGTCAGGTGACACGTCTCAGCAAGTCGATCGTCGAGGGGGATATTGTTGGCCTCGAACCCAAAATAATTCCGGGATCTGAAACACTCCCCGGTCTCATGGTGGGAAAAGAGCTGGCCAAACATCTCAGCCTGTTTCTGGGAGACAAGGTAAACGTGATTTCACCGATGGGGAACATTACCCCGCTCGGCATGATGCCGCGCATGAAACCGTTCAGGATCACCGGAATTTTTAATACCGGCATGTTCGAATATGATTCTACCCTGGCATACATCAGCCTTGGTCAGGCGCAGCGTTTTTTTGATCTCGGCGATAGCGTAACCGGCATTCAACTTAAAGTTGCCGATGTTTATCGCACCGATGAACTTGCTCGCAGTATCAATCGAGAAATGGGGATGAACTTCTACGCGCGTGACTGGATGCAGATGAACAAGAACATCCTCTTCGCGCTGAAAACGGAAAAAGTCGTCATGTTCATCATCCTGACGCTGATAGTTCTCGTCGCCGCATTTGGGATCGCGTCAACACTTTTTATGGTGGTCATGGAAAAAAACAGAGATATCGCCATTCTCAAATCAATGGGTGCCACTGCCGCCAGCATCATGAAAATTTTTGTTCTTGAGGGCTTGATAATCGGCATTATCGGCACCGTTTGTGGTGTGATTTCGGGGCTGCTGGTAGCGCTTAACCTGGAGCCGATCATTAATGTGATCCAGAAAGTCACCGGACAGAATTTTTTCAACAAGGATATCTATTATCTTGACCGCTTCCCTTCGCTGGTGGTGCCGTACGACGTTATGCTCATATCGATAACTGCGATACTGATCTCGTTTCTGGCGACGATCTACCCTGCATGGCAAGCGTCAAGAATGCTGCCGGCTGAGGCGCTGCGCTATGAGTAATCTTCTTGAGATCCGCGGTCTCAGCAAATCCTACAGAAGCGGAGCAAATACACTTAATGTGCTGAACGGAATTGATCTGGATCTGGCGATCGGAACGACAACCGCTCTCGTCGGAGCCTCTGGTGCCGGTAAGAGCACGTTGATGCACCTTCTTGGGGCACTCGACCGACCGACTGCCGGTTCGGTCAGCTTTCGCGGTGAAAATATTTTTAAAAAAAATGAGCGGCAACTGGCAGCTTTCAGGAATCGAAGCATCGGCTTTGTGTTTCAGTTTCACCACCTGCTCCCTGAATTTACCGCACTTGAAAACGTCATGATGCCGGCGTTGATCGCAAGGGTGCCACGCCGTGACGCCATGACCATGGCACAATCCATGCTGCAGGATGTCGGACTCGGCGAACGTATGACTCACCGCCCCGGAGAGCTGTCAGGCGGTGAGCAGCAGCGGGTAGCAATTGCACGGGCGCTTGTTCTTGAACCGGAACTGCTGCTGGCTGATGAACCCACCGGTAATCTTGATATGAAAACAAGCGATGGCATCCATGCCATGCTGGCAGAACTACAGCTCAAAAAGAAACTGACACTGGTGATCGTAACCCATAACGAGCGACTGGCTGCGGCCATGGGAACAACCATTCACCTTTTGGATGGAAAAATAGAAAAAACCACGTAATATCCGAGGAAAGTATGTCCCGTTTTAGAAAAATACGCCATGCCATGCTGATTCTGATTACAGCCATCAGCTTGTCGTCACTCGCCCGCGCTGAAAGTGAACAACCGGTAGAAATAAGGATTCAGGGCAATCGCCGTATCGAATCAGCGGCGATTCTGAATGTCGTCAAAATGCGCGTCGGCGAACCTCTTTCCGGCGACAAGACCGATGAGGATATTCGGGCGATTTACAAGATGGGGCATTTTCAGGACGTACAGGCTTTAATAGAACAATCGAACAAAGGTGCGGTGCTGGTTTATCTTGTTCAGGAAAAGCCGATTGTTCGCGAAATTACCTTTGAAGGAAACAAGGAGATTGCTAATGATAAACTCAAAGAAGCGCTTGAGTTTCGTCTGAACTCGGTCTTTTCTGCAAAAGATCTGGCCAAAAGTGTCGTTAAAATGAAAAAGTTATATAACGATGACGGCTATTATCTGGCTGACATACAGACTGAGGTAAAGAAAACTTCTTCAAGTGATATGAAGGTTTTTATTAAAATTGTTGAGGGCAAAAAGGTTCTTATCGAAGAAATCCGGCTTGACGGCAATAAGGCCTTCAGCAACAGAAAAATCAAGGGGCTTATGGACACGAAAGAAAAATGGTTCATGTCCTGGCTGACCGGAGCCGGTACCTACAAGGAAGAGGTGCTGACAAATGACGCCCTGCTGATTGCAGACCACTACCTCAATAACGGCTATGTCAATGTCAAAGTCGGAGAACCGGTGGTAAAATTGAATGATGCAAAAACCGCCCTAGATGTCTCAATCGGCATTACCGAGGGAGAACTGTACAGGATTGGCTCCATCGGCTTCAAAGGGGAGCTGCTTGATCCGGAAGCGGATCTGCGCACGAAACTGAAAAGTGAACCGGGGAGTGTCTTCAACCGCTCGATCCTGCGCACTGACATCGGCACACTTACCGACGTGTATGGTGACAAGGGGTATGCTTTTGCCACGATTAATCCGCAGACCAGACTGGACGATGAGAAAAAGAGCGTTGACATGACGTTTGATGTTGACAAGGGGGAACTGGTGACGATTGAACGGATCAATATTGCCGGCAATCCCAAAACCCGTGACAAGGTTATCCGCAGAGAAGTCCGCGTTTCTGAAGGGGGGCTGTACAGTTCAACCGGACTGAAACGGAGCAAGCAGAACCTGATGAACCTCGGCTTCTTCGAGGAAGCGAACGTTGCGACCGCCAAAGGAAGTGCCGCTAATAAACTTAATGTCAATATTGACGTCAAGGAGAAACCGACCGGAACCTTCAGTATTGGCGGTGGTTACAGCTCTCTGGACGGCTTTATCGCCCAGGGATCAGTACAGCAGGCAAACTTCCTCGGCCTGGGGCTGAGAGCCAATCTTTCGGCTTCTCTTGGGGGGAAATCACAGACATATGCACTCGGACTGACCGATCCTCATTTCATGGATACTAAATGGACGCTTGGTGGCGACATCTACCGTTCGGAGCGTGACTATACCGATTATACACGGAAACTATCCGGTGGCGACATCAAAGGTGGGTATCCGATCAGTGATTCTATTGGCACATTTATGATGTATAAGTATGAAATCAAGGATATATTTAATCCGAGCGCCGCCTATCAGATGTTCCATGATGCCGACATCAACAATTCCTACCCTCTCGGAGAGACAACAACCAGCGCAGTATTCGCCAGTATCAGCCACAATAGCACCGACTACCGGATGGATCCGTCAATCGGCTTTATCAACTCGCTTTCAGCCGAATATGCCGGCCTCGGAGGCGATAATAAGTATGCCCGGTTTATAACCGATCACATATATTTTCACCCTCTATACAAAAAACTGATAGCTTCAACCAAGTTAACTCTTGGGTACATAGCGGAAGTCGGGGGGCCGATTCAAATTGATGAAAAGTTTTATCTCGGCGGCATCGGCTCTCTGCGCGGCTATAGCTCACGCACGGTCTCTCCTACAATGTCCCTGTTTACAAAGGATATTAACGGCAGACAGTCAGAAAACCGTATTTACCTCGGCGGCGAAAAAGAGCTCTTCGGGAATTTCGAATTAACCTTTCCTCTAATCGCTGAAGCGGGACTAAAAGGGGTCATGTTTTTCGACTATGGTAACTCTTTTACGGAGAGTTCGGAGGCTTTTCCACTGCTCACAAGCTATGGTCTCGGTATCCGCTGGGCCTCCCCAATGGGGCCGTTACGCCTTGAATATGGCATCCCACTCACTCCACGCACAGGCTTTGACAGCGCAAGCGGTCGCCTGGAATTTTCAATCGGCACTATGTTTTAAGGGCATCCGGTGCCCACCACCTTTAAAGGAGAAGTATTCATGAAGCGGATCATTCTGGCAGGTATCGTAGCAGCGTGCATCACCTCAACATCTGTTTTTGCAGCCGAAATGAAGCTCGGTTATGTTGACATGCAGCGGGCTTTGAACGGTTCCGAAGAGGGAAAAAAAGCCAAGGAACAACTGGCTGCCAAAGTTAAAAAGTATCAGGACGAAATCAATGTAAAGCAGGAAGAGCTAAAAAAACTGAAGGATGAGCTGGAAAAGCAGGGTATGTTGCTTTCCGATTCCGCGCGTGCTTCCAAAGAGAAAGATTATCAGAACAGATTGAAAGAGTTTCAGCGTTTCACCAAGGATGCCCAGGATGAATTGCAAGGTAAAGATGAAGAGCTAACCCGCAACATTCTTGTGGGGATGGAAAAAGTCATTCAGGATTTCGGACGACAGAACGGGTACACCTTCATCTTCGTTAAAAATGACAGCGTGCTTCTGTTTGCCGACGAAAAGGCTGACCTTACCGTAGAGGTGTTGAAGCTGTTTAATTCCAGCCGCAAGAAGTAACGCTATGACTGAGCCGCTAACCGTAACAGAAATAGCCCGCTATCTAGGCGGCACTGTACATGGAGACGGGACGATCCTCATTTCCGGCTTGGGAACACTGGAAACCGCCGGACCTGGCGCAGTGACTTTTCTTGCCAACCCGAAGTATGCGTCAAAAGTTGCCGAAACATCGGCAGGAGCTGTGCTCATGGCTCCGGGTGGCGATCGCTACGGTCGCACAGCCATTGAAGTTGCCAACCCGTATCTCGGCTTTGCCAAGCTGCTGACACTCTTCTATACAGCGCCTCACGAACCTCAAGGGATTCTCCCTGGAGCAATGGTGGAGAGTTCAGCAACTATAGGCGAAGGTGTCACCATTTATCCCGGAGTCTGCGTCGGCAAAAATGTTGTTGTTGGCAGTCGTACCGTGATCCATCCTGGAGCGGTGCTCTATGACAACGTCACCATCGGTGAAGAGTGTACGATCCACGCAAATGCCGTTATCCGTGAAAGCTGCAGGCTCGGCAATCGTTGCGTCATCCAGCCGGGTGCAGTCATCGGTTCCGATGGCTTCGGCTATGCACCGGATGGCAGCGGTTACTACCGCATCCCGCAAATCGGCATTGTCGTGCTCGATGATGATGTCGAAATCGGGGCAAATAGTTGTGTTGACCGTGCCGCTGTTGAAGTAACCCGGATCGGCAGAGGCACCAAACTGGATAATCTGGTGCAGATAGCCCACAATTGCGAGATCGGTGAAGATTGCATGATCGTCTCTCAAGTCGGCATCGCGGGAAGTGCAAAAATCGGCAATCATGTCACACTTGCCGGCCAGGTCGGGGTAGCAGGCCATATCACTATTGGCGACAACGTTCTTGTTGGAGGGCAATCGGGTGTAACAGGTTCGCTTCAGCCCAACGCCTCATATAGCGGTTCGCCGGCGATAGCGCATAAGGAATGGCTAAAATTTTCGATGGTTTTGCCCCAATTGCCGGAGCTGCGAAGAACCGTTTCTTCTCTCGAAAAACGTATCACTGAACTTGAAACTATCCTGAAACAGACAATCGAGGAGGGCTGACATGCAATTAGACATAAATGATATTATGAAAATACTCCCCCACCGCTACCCGTTCCTGATGGTTGACCGGATAATCGAAGTAGAGCAGGGGAAACGCTGCGTAGGAATAAAGAACGTCACCATGAACGAGCCGTTTTTTCAGGGGCATTTCCCCGGACACCCGATCATGCCTGGCGTTCTGATCATAGAAGCCATGGCTCAGGTCGCTGGTATCATGGCATATCTGGCTTCAGAAGAAGCAAACCGTGGAAAAGTGACCTACTTTCTGGCAATCGACAATGCCCGATTCCGCAAACCGGTGTTGCCGGGGGATCAACTCCGCATTGAGGTTACAGCGAATATGAATAAAAGAGGAATCTGGGGAGTGGCCGGAAAAGTTTTTGTCGGCTCCACACTGGTAACCGAAGCCGATCTTAAGGCAACATTTGCAGCTTCACAGAAGTAACTTCTAAACTCTCCTTCCGGGGGGTGATTTACGGGAGAAACAGCATGATCCACCCGACTGCGGTAATAGATCCAACAGCCATAATAGCTTCAGACGTCGACATTGCTCCATTTGCCATCATCGGTAAACATGTGACCATTGGCAGAGGAACCTCTGTCGGTGCCAACAGCTTCATCGGTGATTGGACCGAAATTGGCGAAAACAACCTAATTTACCATCTCGCATCGGTAGGTCCTGCCCCTCAGGATCTGAAATATCGTGGCGAAGAGTGCTGGACTCGCATCGGCAACAGCAATATCATCCGCGAATTTGCAACCATTCATCGCGGAACTGTCACCGGTATCAGTGAGACTGTCGTGGGGAATAACAACCTTTTCATGGCGTACTCGCATGTAGCCCACGACTGCCGGATCGGCAATAACGTGGTCATGGCTAATGCAGCGACTCTGGCCGGACATGTAACCGTGGAAGATCATGTAATTCTCGGCGGTCTGGTGGCGGTGCACCAGTTTGTAACCATCGGCGCTCATGCCATGGCAGGGGGGGGGACTCTGGTCAGTCTTGACATTCCCCCCTACCTGATAGCGACACCAGGCACAGGCGATGCCAAGCTGCGCGGCCTCAATCTGGTCGGTCTCAAACGTCGCGGTTTTTCTGAAGAGGCCATTACCAATTTAAAGAAGGCCTACAAAGCCCTTTTCATGGCGAACCTGAAACTGGCAGATGCGATAGAGCGCATTAATGCGGAAATAACTGACTCCCCCGAAGTCGATTACCTGCTGGCCTTCATAAAGCGCTCGGAACGAGGGATTTGTCGCGGATGACGCACAGGTGTGGCGGGGCTGTTTCATATCCGCCTGACATTCCACGGAGACGACGTATCATGATTGTAGCCGGAGAAGCATCCGGCGACATTTATGGTGCCGACCTGGTGCGTAAAGCATTTTCACTCGATTCCGGACTTGATTTTTTCGGTATCGGTGGTCTGCGGATGCGTGAAGCTGGCGTAACAATTCTGGTGGATTCTGCTGAAATTGCTGTGATGGGCTTAGTAGAGGTATTTAAACATTTTGGTGTCATATCCGCCGCATTTCTAAAGCTCAAAAAAATTCTACAGAAAGACCCGCCTGAACTGCTCATCCTGATCGACTACCCCGGTTTTAACCTCCGTCTGGCAAAAGTGGCAAAAAAGGCCGGCGTAAAAGTTCTCTACTATATCAGCCCCAAGGTCTGGGCCTGGAAAGCTGGACGAATCAAAAAAATTGCCGCCACGGTCAGCCGGATGGCGGTTATTTTCCCCTTTGAACTCCCTTTGTACCAAAAAGCGGGAGTGCCGGTCAGCTTTGTCGGACACCCGATGCTTGATCTTGTGGATGTGGCGATGAACCGGGAGGAAGCGGCAACAAGCTTTGGCCTTGATCCATCGAGAAAAACGGTCGGCCTTTTCCCCGGCAGCCGTAAAAGCGAGATAGAGCGAATCCTCCCCGCTATCGTTGCTGCTGCAGAACTTCTGTACGCACGCTTTCCCGATCTGCAATTTGTCATGCCATTGG
The DNA here is from genome assembly GCA_964418315.1 of uncultured Geobacter sp. GTDB lineage: Bacteria > Desulfobacterota > Desulfuromonadia > Geobacterales > Pseudopelobacteraceae > JACRCG01. The sequence goes on from CAYQMO010000065.1 coordinate 9,538, forward strand.
CATCAACTCTAAGGGAAGAGGATTTACTCCCCCATCTGAGCGGCAAAGGCGTTACACCGATTATTACCACCCGGAGGATTCATGATCTGATCCGGGGGTGTGATGCCATAATATCGGTATCCGGCACGGTCACACTGGAAATTGCGCTGGTCGGCACACCGATGGTCATAATCTACAAACTCGCCCCGCTCTCCTATCAAGTGGCCAGTAGAGTGGTAAAGATCAAGCATATCGGACTGTGCAACATCGTAGCTGATCGAAGCATTGTCAAAGAACTGGTTCAGGATCAGGCCAACCCGGAAGCGATTGCAGATGAGATCACGATGATCCTTTCGAATGAAAGCTACCGGACAACAATGAATGCTGAATTGCTCTCAATACGAGCAAAACTAGGCGGTGGCGGTGCAGCGCTGCGCACGGCGTCACTGGCGCTTGATCTTATTGACGATAAACAGGATAGAGTATGAGTAGTACATTTGGCCGTATTCTCCACTATTGCAAACCGTACTGGTGGAGAATTTTCCTTTCTACAGTTGCCTCCATTCTTATCGGCAGCATGGACGGTGCGTTTGCCTACCTGGTGGAGCCGCTGCTGAAAAAGACCTTCGCTACCAATGACAAAACCATATTCACCCTCCTCCCGATAGGTGTTTTAATTTTATTTGCCATTAGAGCTGCGTGTCGCTTCCTTAACGATTATTTCATCAGAACCGCCGGAGAACTGGCGGTACAGGATATTCGCAACGATATCTATCGAAGCAGCATGGCTCTTGGCCTCCGCTTCTTTCAAAAAAACTCCACCGGTGCACTCATGTCACGGGTTATGTCAGATGTAGCGGTCATGCAGAACGGGATTGCAAACGTGGTTACCAGTATCTGTCGGGACGGTTTTTCTGCCATTTCACTCCTCGTTGTTATATTTTACCGCAGTTGGCAACTGGCTCTGGTTACATTTATCGTTATCCCGCTTACCGTTTTTTCGGCACAGAAGATCGGTAAAAGCATTAAACGCCTCTCCGGCAAAAGCCAGGAAAAGATCGGCGATGTTGCATCTCTCCTGCAGGAATCATTTTCAGGCATTAAAGTAATCAAAGCCTTCGGGCTTGGGGAGTGGATGACACAGCGTTTTTACGCCACAACAGCAGAATACTACAGGTTCATCCGGAAGGCGATCAAGTACAACAGCATATCGGCACCGGTAACCGAAATGATTACCTCACTCGGCGTTGCCGGAGTCATCTGGGTTGGCGGCAGCATGGTAATGCGTGGTCAACTCACCTCGGCTGAATTTTTCTCGTTTTTAACCGCTATGGTGCTGGTTTACAAGCCGATTAAAAGCCTCAATAATTCGTATAATATAATTCAGGCCTCCATCGGTGCTGCCGTAAGGGTTTTTGAAGTAATAGACGAAAAACCTGAGATATCTGATGCCGAGAATGCCGTTTCGCTCGGACGCGTCGCTGGAGATGTCGAATTCAGGGATGTTTCCTTTGCGTATGACGGAGAGATGGTAATTAATCATATTAGCCTGACTGCTCGTCACGGTGAAATCATCGCCCTGGTTGGCCCGTCGGGTGGCGGTAAATCGACACTGGTTTCGCTGATACCCCGCTTTTACGATGTAATGGGCGGTGCAATTCTGTTTGACGGCGTCGATATCCGTACCATCTGCATGAAGGATCTTATTCGCCAGGTCGCACTGGTTGATCAGGAAACCATGCTCTTCAACGATACGATTGCCAATAATATCCGCTACGGAAATTTCGTGGCTACCGATGCAGAAGTTGAGATTGCTTCAAGAGCAGCTTTTGCACATGACTTCATTCTGGAGATGCCGGAAGGCTATAACACAACTATCGGTGATCGCGGCATACGTCTCTCCGGTGGTCAGCGCCAGCGTCTCTGTATTGCCCGCGCCTTGATCAAGAATGCGCCGATTCTCATTCTTGATGAAGCGACCAGCGCCCTTGATACAGAGAGCGAACAGATGGTGCAGAAGGCGCTCGACAACCTGATGACCAACCGAACTACCTTTGTCATCGCTCACCGGCTTTCAACCATCCTGCATGCGGACAAAATACTTGTCCTGGAGAATGGCCGGATTGTTGAAAGCGGCACTCATAAGGAACTTCTTTACAACAGTGGACTCTACAGTCGGCTATGTTCTCTGCAGTTTGGCGCTACTGAAAGTGACACATCTACTCACGAACCATGACACGAATCATCTGGAGCATTCAGGCGGCGCTGTTTTACCTCTTTACCTGGTTAATGGCAGCCATGCCTCAACGTTATACCCGCACAACCGGCCATTTTATCGGACTGATAATGTATCGACTGCTGGCCAGACGGCGTAAGATTGCCATCGACAACATCTGCCAGGCTCTCCCATTCATGAAGCGCCACCCCGCCTGGAGCGGAGTTTTTGAATCTGCTGAAGAGATTGCCCAGGCAACGTTCATAAATTTGGGAACCTCCATAGTAGAGGTCTGCCGACTTTATCATGGCAGAGGCGACGAGTTATTTGACACAATGGCGGTGCATGGCCTGGATAATTTTCAGCGAGCCAAAGAAAAGGATCATGGCGTACTCTGCGTCGGTGGGCACTGCGGCAACTGGGAACTGATTTCACTCTCCTCTAAAAAATACCTTGACCAGAGCGTCTGGGCGATCGTCCGGAAACAGAATAACCCGTACCTGAATACGCTCATTGAAAAAATGAGAATGGTGTACGGTAACAAGGTTATTTATACCAAATCAGCCCTGAAGCCGATGCTCGGCGTCATTAAGAATAATGGCGTCATCGGCATGCTGACTGATCAGGCTGCAGGCGAACAAAACGGCATCCTGATTGATTTTCTCGGCAGAAAAGCCTGGGCTCTCAAGGCTCCTGTCGTCATCGCACATAAAACAGGCGTACCTGTCGTCCCGATCTTCGGCTACAGGGAGGGTGACCGGCACGTACTGACTATTCTTCCGGAGTACGCACTCTGCGGGGATCGAAGCGAAGCCGGCATTGCCAGGGATATCCAGGCGCTATCACGCTATCTTGAAGCGTTTATCTGTGCACACCCCGCCGACTGGTACTGGGTACACCGTCGCTGGAAGCGGGCGGAACAAAGCAGCTCCGACATCAGTACAACCTGATCCATGTTTTATTTAGCCTACAACATACTTTCCATTTTCCTGCTCATTCCGATAATTTTCTACCATCTTTACCGTTCCGTAAGTCGTGGCAGACCCCCCGCTTTTCGGGAACGATTCGGCCATGTCGCTGCTGCAGATCTGGCAAGTATCGGAAAAAAACCGGTAATCTGGCTGCACGCTGTCTCAGTGGGTGAGTCGATAGCCGCCCGCCCGTTGCTCAAGGCTCTCCGCTTGCTGTATCCCGATCACGCCATACTTGTCTCCAATACCACCGAGACCGGACGAACGATCAGCTCCACATTCCCGGAAAAAGATCTTTGTATCTATTTTCCGTTTGATTTTCTTCCTGCGGTTCGCACTGCGCTGCGAAGCATCAGACCGGCGCTGATCATCATCATGGAAACCGAGATCTGGCCAAATTTTACCAGCGAAGCTACACGCCTTGGTATTCCGGTCATGTTGGCAAACGGGCGGATTTCCGATCGCTCTTTCGGCCGCTACCTCAAATTTGCCTGGTTCTTCCGCCACTCGCTGCGGCAGTTTTCCTCTCTTTGCATGCAGACGGAGGTTGACCGAAAGCGGATAATCGCCATCGGCGCAGCTCCGGAGCGGACGGTGGTAAGCGGTAATCTCAAGTACGATATCCCCTTCCATCCCGTTGAGGAGGAGGAGAAAGCGGAACTTCGCCGACAGTACGCCATTCCGGACACTCTGATGGCAATTGTCGCCGCCAGTACCCATCCAGGAGAAGAAGAGCTGATCCTCGCCGCATATCGGGAACTGCTGACAACTTGCGAAAACCTTTTTCTTCTGCTTGTCCCGCGCCACCCGGAGCGGGCGATCGAGGTAGCCGCTCTGCTGGAGAGAATGAAACTGCCGTACCGTCGGCGCACAACCATTAAACTATCTGACGTGACTCTGTTTCAGCCGGGAGAGGTGCTGCTGGTTGATACCATCGGAGAAATGATGGGCCTGTACGCTCTGTCGGATCTGGCCTTCGTTGGCGGCAGTCTGAAGCCGACCGGTGGGCACAATCTCTTGGAACCGGCATCACTCGGCATTCCGAGCCTCTTTGGACCGTATATGAATAACTTCAGGGAAGTTGCTGACCTGGTTCTGAAGTACGGTGCCGGAATTCAGATAAAGGAGCCAGAAAAACTTGCCGAAACCGTGCGCACCGTCGTCACGAATGCGACACTCAGGCAGGTGTTGGGGCAGAACGGCTTAAAGATGATGCGCGACAACGGTGGGGCGACAAAACATCAGATGCAGGAGATTGCGCGGTTTTTATGAATATTCCCGTTTTAACATACTGGCGCGAACTAGCCAACGGCATGCGTTCGGCAACCCCTGATCAACTGGCAATCCTGCTGCTTGCACCATTTGCCCAGGTTTACTCATTTATCCAGCGGCTACGGGCAGGCCTGTATCGTAGCGGTATTATGACAACCAACCGCCTGCCGCGTCCGGTTGTCTCGATCGGTAACATTACCGTCGGCGGTACCGGCAAGACGCCGATAACGGCTTTTATTGCACGCATGCTGATTCAGGAGGGGTATCGCGTGGCAGTGCTTTCACGGGGGTATGGCGGTTCTCTGGAAGGAGAGTGCGTCGTCGTCAGCGATGGTGTCACGGTCATGTCGGGGCCTCACGAATGCGGAGATGAACCGTATCTGCTCGCATCAACAGTACCGGGGCTTATGGTAGTTATCGGTACGGATCGATACGCTGCTGGTCAACTGGCAATGCAGCAGCTCGCACCGGATATCTTCCTGTTGGATGACGGCTTCCAGCATCTGCGCCTATGGCGAGACCTGAATATCCTGCTGTTGGACTGTTCCAGGCCGCTTGGCAACGGATGGACTCTCCCGGCCGGGCTGCTGCGGGAGCCGGCGACCGCAATACGCCGCGCCGACCTGACCATCATGACGCGCTGTCCTGAAGGAACAAGCATCGCGCCGATCCCGGGCAAACCAACCTTTGCAGCATCACATCGGCTCGTAGAGGCCCTTCCCCTCCAGGGAGGAGCAGCGGTACCGTTATCCGCCCTTCAGGGGCACAAATTTCTTGCTTTTGCCGGCATTGCGCAGCCGGAGTCATTTTTTTCATCGTTGCGGAACAAGGGGCTTACCATCGTGCGTGCCCTACCATTTCCGGATCATGCCGGCTACGACCATGCCCGTCTCGAAGAGATCGCTGCAGCAATGCAGAGCAGCGGCGCTGAATATGCGATTACAACCGAAAAGGATGGGGTCAAGTTGAAGAGATTGGCACCCGGCATTGCCGCAGTAACCTACGTAGCCAGGCTGGAGATTGAGATCGAAAGGTCGGCGGAGTTGCTGGTTTTGCTGCGCAATTTACTTCCATAAAATCGGCTTTTATGGCATTTTGCATCACTCATTTAGGTGAAGGAGAAAACAGCATGCAAGCTTTACGTAGAATTCAGACCGTTGATTCGGATCATGTATTGATAAAAATACCAAAGGCGTTCATGAAACGTTCCCTTGAAATAATTATTATGCCCATTGATAATTTGAAGGCTTCGTCTCAGACATCTACTGCATGGCCAAAAGATTTTTTTGCCAAGACAGCCGGATGCCTTGCAGACACACCTTTAGTGCGGGAAGACCAGGGTGAATATGAAGTACGAAATAGCATTCAATGAGATATCTGCTTGATACAAATGCCAGCATCTCGTACCTCAACAACGCTTCGTCGCCTGTGCGTACGCGGATGCAGGTTTTGCAACCATCCGAAATAATGCTCTGTTCGGTGGTAGAGGCTGAGCTTTACTACGGAGTAATGAAGAGTGCAACTCCGTTAAAAAACCTCGCCAAGCTTACCCCCTTTCTCAGCTACAACTTGAAGACTGGGAACAGGAGTAACGGTTAATCCGATGATTTCAGGAGAACTTCTTTCCATACTTGCCTGTCCCGCCTGCAAGGGGTCACTCGATGCTGATTACGAAGCGCAAAAGCTGCTCTGCAAGAGCTGCGGAATGGAATTTCCGGTCAGGGCGGGGATACCTGTCCTGCTGATCAACGAAGCGGAGCGGATTTCCTGAATGGAGCGCGAAAAAGCATGGAAGAAAATTCTGGTTTTACGCTACCGCTTCATCGGTGACACCATCCTCACGATTCCTTTTCTGCGCAATCTGCGGCGAGCTGAGCCGGACGCTTATATCGCCTGGGTGGTCGCTCCCGGTTCATCAGATGTCGTAAATGGTATTCCGTACATCGATGAGCTTATTTACTGGGATCCGGTAACCATTCATGCCGACAGCCAGGGAATGCACAAGACCATTGGCGATAAACTCGGATTTATTCGCGACCTTCGAGCCCGCCGGTTCGATAAAGTCTATGTGCTGAAACGCTCCTTCGGTAGTGCCCTGATGGCGTTTCTCTCAGGTGCAGTAAAACGGATCGGCTTTGCCACCGAGGGGCGGAGTTTTCTGTTGACTACAACTGTGCCGTATCGACACGATCAGCATGAGGTGCAGAACTTTCTTGATGTACTGAGAGCGGACGGAATTTCTGTGACCGATGATCATCTGGAAGCGTGGCTTTCAAACGAGGAGCGCCAGTTCGCCGCCCGTTTTTTCATGGAAGCAGGGGTGGCCTCAGACGAATCGGTGATTGGCATCCACCCGTTTGCCGCCAATCCCCCAAGAGCATGGCATATCGATAACTTCATTGAATTAGCCGAGAGAATGCAAGAAAAGTATGGCGCTCGAATCATTTTTTTTGGCGGCCCTAAAGACCTGGAAGCTTTGCCGACTATTCGCTCTGCCATGAAGTATCCGCCGCTGGAGGCGGTTGGTACCACCACCTTGCGTCAGACCATGGCGCTTTTATCTCGCTGCAATCTGCTCGTCTGCAACGACAGCGGGATAATGCACATTGCATCATCGCTTCGGGTGCCGCTTGTGGCAGTTTTCGGGCCGCAGTCACCTCTGAAGTTCGGTCCATGGGGTGATTCATGCAGGGTTGTATACAGCGCATTCCCGTGCAGTCCATGCAGACAGAAGTTCTTTACGGAGTGCGAGTCGTCGGAACGGGGAAGACCTGAATGCATAGAGAGTATTACGGTAAATGAGGTAGAGTTGTCGGTTAATAGATGCCTATCATGCTCCACAAATTAATCCTGCAGCAATAATTGAGGAGATGGACATGTTTTCGTTATGTGGTTGGACACTATCATGTAGAATCAGACTTCAAAGAAAAATCAAGCCGTTGGTTGAAAATAAAGATCGGAAAGTGGAATTACTAAAGACTTACAGTCAACACAACGAGGATATAATATTGTATCAGCTTTTTTATGGTAAAACTGATGGTTATTATATTGATATCGGAGCTAATGACCCTGTTGCATTAAATAATACCAAGAAGTTTTATGATCTTGGCTGGAAAGGGATTAATGTAGAGCCTAACCCACGGCTATATGATAAAATTTGTAAGCATCGACCGAATGATATAAACATAAACTGCGGTGTAGGTGATGTTGAAGGAGTAATGATTTTTTATGAAGTAGATCCTGACGTTTACTCAACATTCGACGAAAATGAGGCAGCAAAGACAAGGTACAGCAGCAGTAAAAAAGTTGTGAATAAAATTCCCATAAATATCACTACTATTAATAATTTATTTGATATGTCTAAACAAAAAATAGATTTATTGTCAATAGATACAGAAGGATTTGATTATAAGATACTATCAATGAACAATTGGAGTTTAAATAGACCAAAGAGCATAGTCGTAGAGCTAAATCACGATGAGAATAATAGTGTTTATAATCTGCTAACTGACAATAAGTATGAATTGATATATTTTAACGGCACTAATGG
>CAYQMO010000066.1:0-17460 GCA_964418315.1 uncultured Geobacter sp.
CTTTTCCATCTTCAGAGGTTATGTCTAATCGGTCATTTTCAATATGGTTGTAGTGGTGCCCACCTTTAAGGGAAGGGTTAAATTCACGGGGTTTGCCGGCAAAGGTCATGGTGGCGCAGTCAAAGGGAATGTTTTTGTCCGTATCGGCTGTTATGGTTCTGATCAGCGAACCATCCGCCATCGAGTAAAGCAGCGCACGGTTCGGCAACCTGCCCGGATTGGGTCTCCTGCCGTTCTCATCCCGCCGGTCGCCATCGTTATCCAGCACAAAAACGGTTTTGGCGGTGAAGTCAACACAGGCAAGATCATAATAACGGGCATACTTATCTTCAAGATTATCCAGCTTGAATGTACCGGTCACTCTGCCTGTAGCAAGATTCAGCAGCTGCAGAACCGGCAACCTGTAAAAACCATCACCGATCAGTTCGTTGTTGGTCAATGCCACACCATTTGTCCCATCAGGTGAAATTTTCACATTAGACGTACGGTTGCCGGTTTTGAATTCCAGCTCAGGTAATTTTGCCAGCGACGGCATCTGCCATTGGCCGAGGAAATATGGGCCAATAGCAAGCAGTTTCTGCCCATCGCTCATAAAGTGAAAGCGATTAACCGTGTACAGGAACTCAAGGCGCTCCCTCATCTTTTGCTCTTTCAGATCCAGAACCAGTGGTCTGACCTTGTCATGACTCACCAAAAGCAGACTGGCATCCGGGGAGAAGGCCAGCGCCTCAACCTTGAAAGTCCGGTTTTCAAGTTCGGCATATTCCCGTGGTTCCTTGTCGGCCATGATGCGTGCCGTCTCAAAAACCTTGAGCAGACCGCTGCGCCCGCTGACCAGGATATAGTTACCGTCGGGCGACATATCCATCTGGAAATAGATCTCAGCCTTTTTTTCTGATACCTTGAAACTGTTCCCCAGTTGTTTGCCGGTGGTCAGGTCGTACAGTTGAGCATTACTACTGAAGGCCAACAGAGCCAATTTGCCGTCACGTGAAAATCCGCCAGCGCTGGCCACGCCGTCCGGGGATACCACGGCCAGTTGCTTGCGCCCGCTTTCCACTTTCCAGAAAGTCAGCTCCTGTTGGGAGTGGTTGAGCGTAATAACTCCCGGTACTCCGGCAGTAACCATACTACCGTTGGGTGAGAAAGCCATGGATACACTGAAGCTTATTTTATCGTGGGGGATTATCCAGACCGGTTCACCAGTGGCAGCGTCAACAACCCGGATCATCCCGTGCTCGCCAATGGCCAGTTTTTTGCCGTCCGGCGACAAGGCCAGTGCGGAAACCAGTTTCTGCCGCTTATCGGATGACCCGGCGACACTGAAGTGAGCAAACGGCTTGCTGTCAACCGAGCAATAGATACGACCGTAACCGTCACTGGCAAAGATGGTAACGCCGTCATGGGAGATGGCTATGGTGCCGGCCTGGAGTTCTTTGTCTTTTGCCCGCAGGATGCTGAAATCTATTGTGATAAACGTTCCATTGGCAAGGTCATAGAGCGCCACGGCGCCATTCTTATCAAGAAAGACCGCCTTCCGGAGATCGCCGGACAGCGCCACCCCTTCCGGAATGAACGGAGCCGGTATCCGTCGCAGGATCTTTTTGCCGATAAAATCCCATTCAATGAGCGCTCCACCGTCATCCATCGAGATGATTCTTCGGCTGTCCGGGGTGAAGCGAGCCGCTAAGACATTACCATGATGGGGTTCGATTGGGGCATAGCGGATCTGTCCGGCGTGAATTACCGAGGGGAAGAACAACAGGAGGACAATGAACTTAATGGTCTGTTTCATGGGGGATATCCTTGTAATTTTGATCCTAAAAAAACATTTGAAACACGGAGAAACGGAGAACACGGAGCAAAATCTGAGAGTTACAGATAAAATATGAAGTTTTATGGTTTACCAAAAAGGTGATTTTGTTTTAGACCTTAAGCCTCTGATTTCTCAGTGTTCTCCGTCTCTCCGTGTTATTGAACTGCCGATTTTAGGTTGATTTCTCTGTTGCTCCGTTGCTCTGTGTTATTCGAACTACCGTTTATAGGTTGATAGTAACGGGGTTGCAAATGTTCAACTTCCTCCACTTACCTCCGCGTTGGAATTCTTATGTGGTATTCCGCATCCTCCGCAATAATTGGACGAAACCCGGATGATATGTCCGCAATGATCACACATGTTACCCAGCACAACTCCGCACTGCTGACAATACATGGCCTGCTCGTTAAATGGCGCTGCGCACGCGAAACAGAGGTTCTTTGCCATCCTGTTTTTGAGCACGCGTTCGCGTGTGAAGTAGCGTTTCTGAAGGAAAAATATTGCGACAAGAAACACGATTGCCCCGAAAAACCCGGCAACCACCTCCGGCAGACAATCCAGTACAAATATTGCAATTGTGCTGATCAACAGAATCGTTCCATACCATAAAAAGGCGCGATTTACGGTTTTACCAAACCGGCCAAAACTGAAGGCATAGCGTGTTGTTACAAATACTGCTGTCATGGAAACCACTGAGCTTATGCCATACATTATCACTCTGCGGCGTACGAACGGATCTACCTCCACCCATTTCTGGAACCATTCGTCAACACACAAATGCATCACCTCCCATGTTGCAAACAACAGACAGCCCACGATCCCCAGGACAAATATGGATTCAAGCTTGGTAAGCTGAACCTCTTCAGTCGATTCGTACATTTGGCAGCCTCCATGATGCGTATAAATGTTGCGCTATCTCAGGTTTAATGGACGGACAAACAGAGAATTTAGACAACATAAATTTCGCAACCCGCCATCAGATTAAGTTTTATGCCGACGCGTCGGATATTTCCGGTCCGGTTCGACCATGATCGCCGCCAAGTCGAGTACACCCGTAAATTCAGGCGCCGCAGGAGTTGGACTAAATAAAAAGGGGAACCGGTGCTATAGTGATGCAGCAGATCAACAAGGCGATTATCCAACTGCAGAATGACTTTGCGAATGAGATCTGCGGCTTCGGAACGGAAAATAGTGGTAAAGCGCAGATAGATATAATCAAACATGTTTTACACCCAAACAGAGTTAATGCCATTTGGGGTATTTCTACGCTGCGAAAAAAAATAAGGTCAAGGACAAACAGGCATTGCCTCTCATTTACTGCCCCGCAATCGTTGCATCACCCTTTACAGAAGTGCGTCAGATACCTAAAATCAATTCGTGTAACGGTAACGCTTCGACCCCTTCCGCCAGGGGATAGCGCCGCGTACCGGGATACACCAACAGCAGTCGGTCGAGTTCCAGGTCAGTCATGGCGATCCTCATGGATGGTGTCAGGCGGGGTGCATCCGCCCGCTTGCACTCCAGGCCGATCCGCTTGCCATCCTTTATTACCAAAAGATCCAACTCTGCACCATTATGGGTCGCCCAGAAGTACGCTTCATCAGGCTGCAAGGCAGAGAGTGCTTCTTCGATGACATATCCCTCCCACGAAGAGCCGCACCCAGGATGAGCGAGCAGGTCGCCTGCGGTGCGGATTCCGAGCAGATAATGCAGCAGACCGCTGTCGCGCAGATACACTTTGGGGGCTTTGACCTGACGTTTTTTCAGGTTGGCGTGCCAGGGCTGCAACTGCCGCACCATAAACACCCCTTCAAGCAAATCCAGATAGCGTCGCACGGTTGGCTCACTAACTCCCAATGATCGGGCCGGGGGGGCGGCATTCCATATCTGACCATGATAATGGGCAAGCATAGTCCAGAAGCGAAGCAGTGCCTGGGCAGGTATGCCAATGCCAAGCTGAGGAATGTCACGCTCTACCAGGGTAAGAGTAAAGTTTTTCCGCCACGCCAGACTGTCTACATCCGAAACCGCCAGGTAAGAACAGGGAAAGCCGCCACGCAGCCAATGAGCCGAATGATTCTCCATACCAACCTCTGTCAGATTGAAGCCGGACATCCGGATGATTTCCAGACGTCCGGCCAATGATTCAGACGATTGCCGCAACAACTCCGGCGTTGCGCTCCCCAGAATCAGAAAGCGCGCCGGTAACGGAGTACGATCCGCCAACACCCGTAATACCGGAAACAATTCCGGACGGCGCTGTATTTCGTCAATCACCACCAACCCGGACAATCCGGCAAGCGCCGTCATCGGTTCTGCCAGGCGAGCAAGAGTGATTGGGTCTTCAAGATCAAAATAATTAATGGAATCGGCAGGAACAAAATAGCGGGCAAGGGTGGTCTTACCACACTGCCGGGGGCCGATCAGGGCTGTCACCCGGCTGCGGGCAAGTGATGTTTTGATTGTTTGTATGGCAGTACTTCGAGTGATCATGCGGCCATTTTAGCATGATATTCGAAAATGTAAACTTCAAATTTCATTGTATTCAAGATATTCAAGAAACTATTCCCGATCCCTTTGACTCTTGAATATCCGGGTGCAACAATGCGGGAGATGCGTGCCATGCTGGGAGGATAGAGGCGATACCGGATGAAGTAAAAGCGGAATCGATATTATGTCCCCGGAATATTCGCCAAAACCAGGCGACCATATGGAACAGATCAATTTATAGTCATCTGGAATTTTGGTTAAATCAGCAATTAAGGTTGGGTAGACCTGCAATACCGAGAAAAACTGGGAAGTTTCCTAATTTCATCTAATTTCTATGATCAGAGACTGTAAGTCAGCATTGTGAATCAGTTCAGTATTATGTTTGAAGAAAGACTATCAAACTTCTAAACCCAAAACCATTTACACAAAATGCTTTACAGACCCAATTTATTAAGACCGTTTTGGGCAGCTTTGATTAATTCTTGATCTCCTGTATTATTTATAACCCTTCTATACCAGTTTGCAGCCTCTACATTGTTAGGATTTCTACCAATACCTTGTTCATAAATTTTCCCCAAAATTAACCAAGCTTGAACATTGCTTTGATCAGCGGATTTCTTTATCCAATCGAAACCTTCATCCGAATCACCGACTCCTCCTTTTCCAGACAGAAAAAGTGCCCCAAGATTTACTTGAGCCCACGGATCCCCTTTTATTGCCGCCTTTTTAAACCATGAACGCGCCTCAAATAAATCCTGACGCACACCTGATCCCTGTAAATACACGACTCCTAGATTATTTTGTGCATGAAAATTCCCTGATGCAGCAGATAATTTATATAATTTGATAGCTGTCGATATATCTTTAGTAAAGAACCCTTCAAAAAAAAGATCGCCCAGAAGATTCTGAGCTACTGGATTAGCAGCTTTAACAGCTTTTTCAAGAAGTTCACGTCCTTTACGAATATCTGTTGTGACTCCTCTGCCGAATAAATATGCTCTCGCCATTAAAAACTTGCCTATAGGATAACCTTTTGCTTCAACCGAACGACAATGATGAATTTCAGCTTCAGCCCTCACGCCTAATCGATACCGTTCATGTGTTGCAAGAGCGCACCACCAAGCTTTTGCAAGCACATCACCACGCTTAACTCCGTCAGTGAGTTCAGCAATAGGATCAGAACTATTTTTGATATAAGCATCAAGTTCATCTAAAAAAATAGGAGAATTAATTAGTTTTTCTTGCCCTCTATCTCTTTCCAACCGGCTAAATAAATTATCATTTATCTGAGAATTATGGGTCGGGGTGGTATTTATTTTATTTTGTAAATTTGACAAAAGTTTTTTTGCCGTGAGTACAAATTGTCCCTTGGGATATGTTTGCAGATAATTTTCAATTTGTTCAATATTCCCACTATCTTTTACAGAATACCAACTTTCTATATCACCTCTTTCGCTTCCTAGCAGAGCTTTCGGCGTGATGCTATTCAGAAAAAAATCTTCATATAGGCTGCTTTGCAGCCATGGCTGCTGTGGCTTTTCACCAGCCTCTACTTTCTTACTAGAATATTGGTAAACTGATTTACCAACACCCTTTAATACTTGTTCAACTGTAGCATTTACCTTGTTAATATCCTGTGCTAAGAATTTTGTATAGAGGGAATTTACGTCAACCCCAGACAGATCATATGAATAGCCTCCAGGGTACGTCGCTAAACCAATTATAGTGCCCACTGGTGCAACTACTTCCGCTAAACCCGTAGCACGTGTGCCTAGCAGTGATTCTCTACAAGCATCCAGCAAAATTATGTTATATTGTGTCTTAGCTTCAACAAGTAATCTTATGAGATCATTAACCACTATGCTTGAACGACGCAACTCTTCAGTGGTTAATTGTTTAGGTGATTGCAACAAAAGATAATTAACTCCAGCAACTTGCATCCCGTGGCCTGAGAAATATATAAAAGCAACAGAACCTGGAGTGAGTTCTTTCTTAAATTCATTTAGGGTAGAAGAAACAGATAAATCCTTCAGGTTTTCTCGATAGACAAGTTGAAAATTCAACTCTTTCAACTTGTCACTAACCAACTTTGCGTCACTGAGCGAATTGGGAAGATTTTTTTCCGCATCACCGTAATCCCCAACTCCAATTACTAATGCCACCCTCTTTTCTATGGTTGGTGAAAGTTGTGTTTGCGCAAAAGCTAACGGGGCGGTACTTGCCTCAATAAATACGATAAGCAGTACAGACAACAAAAGTAACCTTATGATCGTCTGTCGCATTTATTTACTGAAAGAGGTTTTTAAATTTAAGCCACACATTGTTCAATGACGCCTCTAAATCTATACCATCAGTATTTAAATTATCTTTATCTTCACCTAAAATAGTGATCTCTGTTCTCCTATTAATCCGGCGACCGTCTTCCGTTGAGTTTTCCATTTTTGGCCTTGAAGCACCAAGCCCTTGTGTCTTTAAACGATTTTTATTAACTCCATTACTAACTAGAGACACTTTTACTGTTTCTGCTCTACGTTCTGAAAGCTTTTGATTGGCAGCTGAAGTTCCAATACTGTCGGTATGACCTTCTATAAGAATATTTTTAGTTGTTTTCTTATTTAAAATTCCAGCAATATTTTTAATAATTTCATCAGATTCTGGCTTTAATTCGCTTTTACCCGAATCAAAAAGGATTCGTTCAGAAATAGTTAACAGGGCTCCTCTAGGCGTTTGCGTAACTGTAATGGCTTTTTCTGCGTTTTTATTTGCTGAGGTTGTAGCGCATGCTGATAATATAACACCTACTAAACAAACAAATAGTAACTTTTTCATGTTGTCCCTTCCCAAATATTAGTTTAATGTTGATATTCTAGTAAACTCCACACGGCGATTTACATCTGCTGCTGGATTTGATTTATTTAATAGTTTCGAGGATCCGGCCCCAGTTACAATTAATTGATCGGAAGAAACACCCAAATTGACAAGTTGTTTTTTTACAGATTTTGCTCGTTGCAAAGAAAGTTTCTTATTATAAATTTCAGAACCAGTAGAATCAGTATGACCTTCTATAAGCAACTTTGAACTTGCTCCGATTTTATTTATAGCTTCGGCCATATTCCTTAATTTCGCTGCTTCACTAACAGCCAATACATCCGAGTTAATTTTGAAGACAATGGGGATTGACACAACCTTTGGGGCACTTTGAACAGGTTTAATTTCATTACTATCATTACTAATATTCGAGGTCGTTTTTATAGGTTCTTTTTCATTGGATACGACTATTTTATGATCTGAAAGTTCATCGCTATACTGATCAACTGCACTGTCACTAAATGACTTTCGTTTGCCCAGTTTTGATTTATGCTTTGGAGGAGTGTTAGGCTCACCACCTAAAATTGACACTAGATCGTCAACTGTAGGAACCTCGCCTTCCGAATAAACGCGGCGATCTTCGTCGCTTAGAGCTTGACTTGCAAGAAGTACCAAGAATAATGTAAAAATATTTTTAAATCCAGTTCTTATCATTTTATACCTCTTTATTTCGCCGAAATGTCAAATGATTTAATAGAAAAACTATCTGGTGACAGATATTTGTCCATTTGGGATTTAATGATCTGAAAACTAAACTCTTTATTTGGCGTCAAGCTGGAATTAGCAGTCACAATTCTTGCAACGTCTACTCGTGAGAAAATGCAGTCAATATGATCAGTTACACCCTTATCTACAGAAATACTTAATTTATTATTGCCGGGCACATTTACTGGAACCGACTGTGTAAGAAAATTATCTGTTACGTATCTATTAGGAAATATCCTTACCATTCGACCATCCGCCATAGAATAAAAACAATATAAGTAACCATTTTCACTGGCTTCAGCTTTAAATTCTATACGATCCTTAGCCTTTAGTTTTTCCTTAGCATTAACTTGTATAATAAATTTGGGTTTCTCTATTTGAGGTAAATCTGACATATTTTCAATATATTTATTTTGCCATCCCAGTTTCCGATTTATTGCTTCTCTCTTTTCTGGAATAAGGCAAAGCTTATAATCGAAATCATCCTTGTAATACTTACCTGTCAATTCAATCGCTCCCAACTGCATAAGAGTCATCAATGCTGCACTAACCCCCTCCTTTTTTTTCATAGCGACGTTAAAGTTTATTCCAGCTAAATTAACAAGACCTACATTCAGGCCTGTGTTTGAATCCTCATTTCTAACAGAAATAATATTATTAGACTGAATACCTTTGTAAATAGAACTATATCCACTAGTTGCAGAATGAAGGGTAAGATTTGTTGCTAGTACAGATAAACCAGCTGAATCAGATATTCCAGCCCCTCCATACTCAGCAGCCTTGATGCCTACATCTCTATTTGCTTTTTGAAGTTCTTTCTCAAATTGGGTTATTGCGCCAAAAATAATAAAATCCAATGCCTCATTATTCTTCTTTTCTTTAGGAGTCGAACTCACAAAATCAATATGTACCGGAGTGTTAATTAATGAGCTGAAACCCATCCAAATAATTTTACCATTACTATTCTCTACTAATTTTGCAAAAGATGATTGTAAAAGTGTTCTTCCGCTATCTGGAATGCCGTCCTTAATCCCTGTTTCATTTCTAATAAGGTCATTACCGACAACAAATCGTTTTGTACCGTATGAGGCAACTTGGCGCCCCACGCACTCTAAAATATCACTAAAATCATTAACATTTTCTTCGGGTTGACCACTAACAGCAATAGCTTTTACAGGAGAAGCGTCCAGCCTTTCCTTTGGGTTAGTAACACAACCAAATACAGATAATAATACAAAAAATAACGAAGATAATCCTAGCTTATTCGCAAACATTTATTACACTTCCATCGACATATGTAATATTCTCCTGCCGCATCCCTTTTGTGTTTTGGATGTTTTTTACATTGCCAATAGACATAATACATTTCTTATCGCCGTTTACGTTTGTATTGTTGTTAATAGTAACACTTTCTTCTTTTGTAATAGAAGGGCTATTCGTATTTGTGTGATTTTTCTTAGTACCAAACCGATCCAACTCAGCATCACGAATTGATCTTCTTGCTTCAGAATCGAGGTCAATAAGACCTCCAGCACATTTCGCAGACGTAATATTAAATAACAATATACTCATAATAGTAAGTATAACTATACTTCTATTTGATGTGAAATATTTTATTTGCATGCTGAACCTCACATTAGTGTAGTACGTGTAATACACTCTGAAATGTATTGCACGCTAATAATTTCTATTGAGTAAACCCCCAGCTTTGCCGGGGTACTCGCAAAGTTTTATAACTCCTGAAATTTGAAGAAGCCTCCCTTACGTGAACCGCTCATAAGTACACAAAAAGGAGGCTTCATTGGACGACGCTCAAAGCTTATTTCACTCGAAGTGGGATTACAAGTATCATATTGTATGGGTTCCAAAATGCCGTAGAAAAGTGTTGTATGGCCGTATCAGTAACGATCTTGCAGAATGCTTGCATGAGTTAGCTCGGCAAAAAGCGTACAAGCACTTGGAAGGCCATCTTTGTTCAGACGATGTCCATATGCTGATATTGATACCACCAAAATACTCCGTTGCCCAGTTGATGGGGTTTACAATTCCATGTTGCCCGAACCTATCTTGGTCAGCGCAAAAAACTATACTGGACTGCTGTAATGCCTCGACCTCTGGCAGGGGTGCTTATTAACGGCCAGCGCTTCCTACCGATAGCTCTGCATTAGAATTTTCTGAAGTAGCTCTTACATTAACATCTTTCCCAACATAACCTTTAGTAGTTATATCACCGTCAGCTGTAACACCGCTACTACTGCCAACCCTTGCTTTTGCTGTGGAATTTTTCCCCTCCGCTGCGACAGTTGCACTGCCTGCAACCGTTCCTTCAGCCTTGACTGCACCATGCTTAGATGTATTCCCACCTGTAAAACTATTGGAAATTGCTACACCAGTATCACCAACGGTGTTTACTATCTTAGCAGCCGTCTCTGCCATAGCATTAGGGTCTACAACACCAGGAAATGCAAAAACTGTATGGGCTACAAAAAAACTTGTTACAGCGAACACACAACAAAATGTTTTTTTCATCAATATTCTCCTTTTAACAGATGTTTAATATTCAACTATTCTATTACTTACAATATAAGAGGCAATAACACCGATTTCACCACCTTTCTGCCGTTTCCTATAATATCTGCTATCGTTGAAAAAAATAAAACCAATATTTAGAATCATTATCTGGAACAATCTGTAGCAATCGCCAACCTGCACCAACAAAAGTAAAATAATCCGTGTTCATGTTAGATATAAGACGCCCATAAACTTTACATTCTATATTATCACTACCAATTTTACCTTTACACCTCGCTGATTCTATTGGTTTTATACCAGATGGTAATAATAAAACCATTCCACCGCCTGTAGAGCTGTCTTGACTAACGACTCCTTGTATGGTTGATTCGACTAATTCTGCTAACGCACAATCAGTTATAATAAGAAAAGTACAAGCAAAAATCATGATATAATAAAATTGAAATTTTAATTTTACAACTACCAAACTAGCTCCTCCTTAGGATTGATGCACGTATTATCCTGACCCGTAGGCAATGTCAAGCATTATATGCAGCATTATATGCTGATTTTAGGCATTGTCAACAAGCTTTTAACCGATTAGTGTCGTGCTTCAGCCAGTCTTAGCCAGTTTTCCGTGCGACTTCCAGAATATTCCAAGAATATTCCGGGAACATAATACAGATTATCTGTCAACAGGCTTCAAAAATTGACCCGTTAAGGCGAACGGCAAAAAAACGTTCCAAAATATAACCCCACCCAGCGCACCAGCAGTCCGTTCCCAAGCTGGCGTGGGAACGAGAGGGAATAGCTCAGACTTTATCTATCTCTTCATAGCTTAAACCGGTCGCCTGCATGATTATTTCTGCAGCAACACCGGCAGCCTTAAGAGTGTGGGCTGTTGTAATACAGGATTTTCTTGCTTTCAGTTCGGACTCAGCAAGCTTCTGCTCTGCTGCGCTTGCCTTCCGCTCTGCAAGCATAGTTAGCTCACGTTCCCGCATTACCGCACGTTGCATATCTTCAAAATTAAGCAGAACTGTATCTTCAATCTCCATATTTTTTCTGATTTCAGGCGAAAGAACCACTGAATGAAGACGGCGGATCAAAGCATGATATTTTTCAGGATAATCTTCTTCTTTGATATTAAGAATATGATGGGTGGCATCAACAGATTCACTCTGGTCGAAGATACTAAGCAGTTTTTCAAGATCGTTGCGTCTATTCTTTGCAAGCTGGGGTATCTGAATAATGTAACTATCGTGGGTCAGGCTTTCTATAAAACTTTCAGGTTTCTCAAGAAGTTCATTGGTTACAAGGTCGCGGCAGACTCTGTTTACGCCGATTACAGAGGCCGTTGTATGGTCAAGTGCATGACCAAGAAAATATATACTGATGATAGGGATACCTACTCTGCGTTCATGATTCTCTATAACCTCAATCCTTGAGTTGTCAACATTTTTGTAATGCCCACCAAGATAGTTACGAAATCTCATAATATCAGTGGCATACTTGGCTTTCTGCAGTTCAATTAAAACATGTTTCAGCCCTTCAGGTGTTTTTACTCTGGCACTGAAATCAAGACGGTAAACTGTTAAATCTCCAGAGTCGCTCTTAAGATCGGTAGTAAACTCCTGCGGTTTGAAATCAATATCCTCAATCTCCATTTCTATTATTGAAGAGATAAGAAGTTTGGCGACTTTTGAGTCTTCCATAAGATATTTGAAAACTACGTCATAAATAGGGTTGGCTATCTGCATATAACACTCCTCGTAAAAACTTTCTTGCCACTTCAACTCGAATTTCAGGCGTTAGTTACTAAAACATAAATTACTCCGCGCCTCTCTCGAAATTAGACCACAGCATTATCAACGACGAATATCAGTAACGTCAAGCGCTATCTCTACCCGATACACATTGTCAGCATGTCACCACAGCGCTTGGCACTTATTAATCTGGTGGCTTCCTGGTGTGGCAATGGTGCCATTAAGAATTTCACGGCACAAGACGCGGAATCGTTGAGTAATATTCCGCAGGGAGATCATCGTCATCAGTTTGCCGTATGGCGCGACTCACCCTGGCCAACCGTCCAACCTTACGCTTCACCCATAGCGCATCCTTGAGTGTGAAACAGGGCTGATCGTATTTGTGGCGGTAATACTCCCGGTCTCGCTGTATATACCTGGATGCCCGCTCTGACATAACCCTGGAGACAATTTCTTCCAGTGCAGGGTTGCGGCAGAATTCATAGAGGATCATGAACTCCCCGGCGGTCATTCGGTGGATAATGTCGCTCAGGCAGCGTGGAGGCAGTTCCTGCAACTCTTTACTCCACTCATGTGCTCTATCCAACTCGCATTCCATACCGGCAGGAATTCAGTCCGTTCCGACAGTTCCATTGCCATTCACCTCAATTTCTGCCAGAAATTTCCGGCGACGCTCGGTCATGAATCCTCTCGGATAACGCATTCCTCCAAAATAAAAGCACTTCATTTCCTGAAGATCCCATTGCTCTCCATAAGCTCTTTTTGTCGCCCATGTCGGTTTTGGCACATCATCCCGAAGCAGGCAGAGTTCTATGGCTGACGTTACATCGGCTGCCGAAGCGCCGTTAATCCAGGCAGCAAGGGATGTTGTGAGGAGTTGTGCGGTCAGGGCGATGTTGCGCTGATAAATTGGAAGAATCGTGGTAAATGCATCGCCCATGACGCAGCCATCCATGCCATCACAGAAGAACCGCAACATCATGCTGAGCAGGCGATATGGCTCCTTATCAAAAAAATAACCGGGTGTTTGTTCCTCCGGCTCTTCCGGCTTCAGGCTCGACACAAAATCAAGCGTTTCCAGTGACAGCATGCCATAGGTACGGGTACGCTTGAAGCAGTACGCCACCCTTGCTGGCAGCGCCTGTTCGGCAAAGTTAGCTTTATTGATCCGTTCCAGTTGCGGTTCTGGGATGCTGGATACAACCTCAAGCAAAAGCGGATCAGGTTCAGGTTCGTTGAGCAGGGAATAGAGCTTTATACCCTGACGTAACTCCGCTTCGATCACACAAAGCGCATCGGCAACAATTGCCTCAATCCTCCTTATGGCTTCATGGCGATCAGAGATGCTGCCACGCGCCGTCAATGCCGTATGCAGGCATTCACGGATTAACGGATCAGGCTCGCGCTCAACCAGTAATTCGGCGGCAACAGAGTCAAGTTCCTCGGCGGTTGCGATGAAGGCGGCAATCTTCGCGGCCAACTCCGCTAGCTCAAGGCGCTCAATGGTACCTGGCCGGGATATGACCTCGTCTGCCCGTTCCCGCCAGGCGGCCAATGGCATACACTCATCCGGGTGCGGCTCTTCCCGGAAATCCCAGTGGTACTTTTTGACCCCGATCAGCAAAATGGCAAGCTCTTCAATAAAGAAATAATGGAGCTTGTGCGTCATTGCCCGACAAACCCAGGTGCGGAATTCCAGCCGGTTCAGATTCCGCGCAGTCCGGCACTGCTGCGCCAACTGTTCAAGAGGAGTCCCCGCATACGGCTCTACGGACGGTTCTTCTACCGGCGGCAGCGTAGAGACCGGCTGTCCCAGTACGGATTCCAGAATCCAACGCAGGTATGGATCTCTCTCTGTTGCCAACTCCTTACGCAGATCATCCGTTTCATCATAGCGGATGATTCGGCTGATGCTGTCGAGCCGTTTCAGCAGACGGACATCATACGGCGCATTGGCAATGTTGCGCTGTTCTTCCTCCTGCACGGCGCGGCAGAGTTCCACCCGCCCGGCGAGTTCTGCGGCATAGCGCCTGTTCCTTGCAATTCGTGTGCGGGCTGTGCGCCCCTTGGCTTTGGGATGGAAACGGGCGTACATCTCAAGATGGCAGAGTATTGCATCCGACTCATCGGCGGAAAAAGGGGAAGCCGCTTCTTCATAATCAAGAAAAGCGCATATATCTTTGCCGTGCATCCAGTGGAAAAAGAGTCCTCGCAGCTCATGTTTGGCGTCATGCAGCAGAAAACGGATAATATCCTTGTGAAGCGTGTTGTAATGCAGTACCCACTTGTCCCCCAGCCGGGAGAACGAAGTCCGCACCCGCGCCAGTCTCACTTGATAATCTGCCACTGTCACCTGATTCTGTTGTACCATTTTCGTTATCTCAGTATCTTTCCAGCCAGTAGCGATACATCTCTTCCAGCAAAACCGACCCACGCCCCTGTACAATATACATCTTCAAACAACAATTAATAGGGTGACATCCCGTTATTGTTTCTTCGGCCGCCCCGCCTTGCCTATACTCAAATCCCGACCGGTCAAATTCGCCACTTTACCAACAAAAGACTCATCCCCAGCCGGACGGCCAGTCTGCGTTGCCATGCGTATCTGCGCAAGTTCCACCATTATGCCACCCGCAAGATACGCCTCCCAATCGGTTATCAATCCAGAAAGAGTTTTGTCCTTAACCAGCGGGTCAGAATCTGTTCTGCCTGTATGGAAAGCTGCGCTTGACCAGGGATAATCCCATGCAGAGTCAACCATTCCGGCTCTTACCGGGTTTAATTCAACATAACGCACTGCTGCCAGCAGATATTTTTCATCAAGAACGCTGGAGCTGAATCTCCCCTGAATATTACAGCAAATGCTGTTTAATCTTTTAAAGCCTCCGAAGGCTGAACCCCCATGACATGAACTATAGGAACAATTGCCGAACCTAGAGCAATAGGAATCAAAATAACTAACGGCAGCACCGCCAACCATGGCGGACCTATCAGCCATAATGGCGTGAAGTGATCAATCCTGTGTATCAGAAATTCCGGAATAGTACCCTTGACCAGGCTTTCCGGATTAATCACATTCAACTTTTCTGCAAACCAGTACCCGAAAACGAACATAAGGACGTATGCGGTAATCAGGCACGACAGGTAAATCCGGATCAATCGCACCATATTCATAACGATAAAGATTCGCATGATGTCACGACGGCGGGCTCCGATGCAGCGGAGAAGACCTATCTCCCGAATGGAATCCTTCACCTGTCCGCTTAACAGTTGATAAATTATCACCATCATTACCAGAGTATAGAGCGATATAATGATATACAGGGCCAGTCTCGTTCCGGGGTCATCTTTAATCTCTTTATAGAGTTGGGAGAAAAGTCCATTACTACTCCGGTCATGTACCTTCAAGCCGTGGGAAGTTGCCACTGTTCTTATTTCCTGTTCCCGTCCGGAAGTAACGATCAGATTGACGCTACTCAGAGCTTCATCACTTTTGCCCTTCGGTTTCCAGCCCCTCCGGAGTGCGGATAATTCGCCAATCTGTGCAGCAATCTCCTCCGGGATTACACAGGTCATGCTGCTATTCGCCTGTTCCTGGACAAACCCCACCACCTGGAGCTTGACCGAGAGCGCATCCTGTAAACGTACCAGTTCTGGGTTTTTGCGTTCAAGTTCAGTCAGATGCCGTTTGCGACTGTCCATTATTGATTTTCGATACCTGACATAGTCCAGATGTTCACTCTTGAACTCGGACGGGACTAATTCAGCCCCCCACGGGTTTAAATAGACGGTAAAAGTGCGTCCCAACCAGCGGTGCCTCTCTGCCTTTTCGTTACGAATGAAGCGCCGTTGTTCCGCTGACCAGCTAAGTGATAACAGATCGCGCCCAAGCAGCACCGGCACGCAGGTCGGGTCGATCTTTTCAGGCGGCAGTGTGCGGTAGAGTTCAAAGAACTCTTTCGTGTAGCCGCAGATGTAGGGTACCGGCGCAAAACGGACCTCTCCCATATCGGCATAAAAGTTAGCCAGCCATGTCTGGGCGGTCATGATATGGCGTACGGCAGGATGTTCACGCAGTGACTTTATCTGTGAGGCGCTTAGTACACTTTCAGATTTAGGAGGGATTGCAACCCGCAGATGACTTGGATGTGGGAACTCGGAGTTTACAGAGGCAGCATCTATCCTGTCGAGCATTGCATAGGTAACGTTCATGGTGATGATGGTAAGCAGCGTCAGAAGAAATAACGGTGCTGAATATTTCAGGCTGCCGAAGATCCGCTTGCGTTTCCAGCGCTTGCGACTTAGGGAGAGTGCGTCACGCCAGGTGATCATGCAAGCATCCCGCCATCGATACGAACCGTTCGACTGCCAAATCCCGCCACCCACGGGCTATGGGTAACCAGCAGAATGGTGGCGGTCCCTTCCTGGTGGATAGCGGCAAAAATAGCCATCACCACACTGCTGCTTTCATGGTCGAGGTTGCCGGTTGGCTCGTCGGCAATCAGTAACGGCGGATCGGTCACCAGGGCGCGGGCAATGGCAACCCGCTGGCACTCACCTCCGGAAAGCTCACCAGGATAGTGGCCACGGCGATGACCAAGACCCAGTGAATCGAGTCGCTGCCGGGCGCGGTCAAGTCGTTCCCACTCCCCAACACCCGCCAGCATCAGCGGCAGCGCCACGTTCTCTTCTGCAGGAAGATAATCCAGCAGGTTGAACGACTGAAAGACGAAACCGATTTCCCGGTTACGCACCAACGCCAGATCACGGTCTTTCATCCGTCCCCGGTCAAGCCCCATGAAGCAAACTTCGCCGGAAGTGGGAGAGAGGATGCCGCCGCAGAGTTGCAGGAAGGTGCTTTTTCCGGCACCGGACGGCCCGGTAACGGTAATAAACTCGCCCGAGGCCAAAGTGAAATCGACTTCCTGCAGGGCGGCAACCTTTTCCTTCCCCTTGCGGTAGATTACCGAGGCGTTTTTCAGTTCGACAACCGGTTGTGTCGTCGTATCTGGCACACTCATGTACCGGAACCGGCAGATGCTTTCGGTGCATTTACCGGCGGTTCTTCCCCCGGTTCATCATCCACAATCAGTTCCTCTGCCGGTTCTGCGGCAGTCGTTTTCTCCAGCGAAATACTCTTCTGCACCACCGTCTCGCCGCCCGCATCGTTGACCGCTTTGAGTGATACGCTATGCCGTCCGGTTTTAATGCCGGGAAGCGCTACCCGCACACTCTCGGTTTTTTCATCCAAGGGACTTGGAATTTACTAAAATACCGTTTATACTGTTTTAATATCGCGAAGAA